>DATLVM010000574.1:0-3642 GCA_035577445.1 Pyrinomonadaceae bacterium | reverse complement strand
GTGGCGGCGGCGGTCGCGGTGGTCGGAGGTGAAATCATGAAGAAAGGTCAAACGATCATGAACATACTAATTTCAAAACTACATGAACCACGACCGATGATTGCGCTCAGTGCGCTTGCAGTTCTGAGCGTGCTCTTCCTGATTCCACCGGTTTCAAACGCACAGTCAAAAACCGGCTCACCAACCAAAGGCAAAGCCTTCGTCACCGCACAACAAGCGGCCGACGCTCTTATCGACGCAGCCGAAAAATATGACGAGCCGGCCCTGACTGAAGTGCTTGGTCCGGACAGCTTTGACATTACTCACACTGGCGAGCCCGCGCGCGACAGCGAGAAGGTCAAGGGATTTGCCGCGCAAGCTCGGGCGAAGATGACTGTTAGCCTCGACAAGACAAAGACCCGCGCCACCCTAATCGTCGGTACGGAGGACTGGCCCTTCCCGTTGCCCATCGTCAAAGTCGGCAAGAGCTGGTTCTTCGATACGAAGGCGGGGCGGCAGGAATTGTTATATCGACGCGTCGGGAACAACGAGCTGGATGCGATCCAGATTTGTCGCGGTTACGTCGAAGCCCAACATGAATATGCGTTGGCCAAGAAGCAGAACGGCGTCAATCAATACGCACAGCGAATTATTAGCACCGAAGGGCAGCAGGATGGATTGGCCTGGAAGAATGCGGACGGAACCTGGGATGGACCAATCGGTGAAAAGGTCGCTGCCGCGATTGCTCGCGGTTATGCAAATCGATCTGAGCCCTATCACGGTTACTTCTTCAAAGTCCTGAAGGGCCAGGGTCCCGCCGCACCCCTCGGTGAATTGGATTACGTCATCAAGGGCGTGATGATTGGCGGCTTTGCTCTCGTCGCTTCGCCCGCGCAATACCGGAATACCGGCGTCAAGACGTTCATCGTTAGTCAGGACGGAGTGGTCTACGAGAAAGACTTAGGGCCAAAGACGCTCGACCTCTTTCAGGCGATCGACCGGTTCAACCCGGATAAGAGTTGGACTCCGGTCTCTGACCAACCAGTGAACTACAAACTGAAAGCGGGTTGGCGCAGCACTTTCAGGTAAGCCGCACAGTGAATGAGCGGCGGTGAAAAAGTATTCGTGACTTAGTTGGCCTGAATGCCGGTCGTTTTCCGTTTTGTGGATGCCGCGAAAGCGGGGACGAATGGCTTACTCAATAACATCAGCGGCGGCGCGGCGCAACCCGCCACCGGCACCCAATAAGGAGAGACGACATGAACAAAGAAAAGAAACCCTATGAAGTGGCTGGCGACAATCCGCTTGGCACTGAGGAGTTGATCTCGCAGGAGATTCCTCCCGGCGTAGATCGCCGGAAGTTTTTGATGAGAAGCGCGGTAATCGGCGCGGCGGCCGTGATGACTGGCCGTTTGGTTTCCGCACAGGAGAGGACGGTGACGGCCGTTAGAGAGTCGCTGCCGGTGCTGCCACAGGCGCCGCCTTCCGTGCCCTTGGACAAGAATCTAAACGTCGTTAAGAAGGGCCAGGGGCCGGTGATGACCGTGATCGACGAGTTCTACAAGGTGGGGCCCGGGCCTTCGAGTTCGCATACGATCGGTCCGATGCGCATCACTTACGATTTCTATCAACGGGCCGCGAAGCTACCGGAGGATAAACTCGCGAAAGCGACAAAGCTCCAGGTCAACCTCTTTGGGAGCTTGAGCGCAACCGGCAAAGGGCACGGCACTGAGCGCGCCGCGCTCGCCGGACTCATCGGCAAAGAACCGGCAACCGTTGACCCGCTGTTTCTTGATAGTCTGCGCGACAAGCCAGATCAGACCTTTCCAGTAAAACTCGGCAGCTCGACAATTAATGTCAGCCTCAAGGACGTCATCTACGACGCGCCCAAAGGCGACTTTCATCATCCGAACACGATGACGGTGAAGCTCCTCGCCGGTAATGATGTGTTGCTGGAGCAGGAGTACTACTCGGTCGGCGGCGGCTTTATCGAGTGGAAGGGATATACGCCGCCGAAGAAGAATACGCCGAAATACCCGTTCCGGACGATGAAGGAACTCCGGGCCCATGCCGACAACAACAAGATGACAATCGCCCAGGTGATGCTTGCCAACGAGATGTCAATTGCCGGCAGGACACAGGAAGAAGTGTATGCATTTGTCGATAAGATCATCAACGCGATGACGGCTACGGTAAAGTCGGGGTTGAGTATGCCGGAAGATGACGTGCTGCCCGGCCCCATCAAACTGCACAGCAAAGCGGCGACGGTTTACAAGCGTGCGATGGACGACACAAATGTGGCAGACCGCGGCATCGGATTGCTTTCGGCATGCGCCCTGGCTGCCTCGGAGGAGAACGCTCGCGGCCACCTGGTCATTACCGCACCGACCGGCGGATCCGCCGGAGTTATGCCTTCCCTCGTCTACGGTTTGATCGAAGCTCGCAAAGTGCCGCTACAGAAGGTCCGCGAGGGCATGCTGGCGGCGGCGGCGATCGGTTATCTGTGCAAGCACCACGCGACCTTGTCAGCGGCCGAAGGCGGCTGCCAGGCCGAGATCGGCGTGGCATCGGCGATGGCGGCGGCGTTGGTCGCTACCGCATACGATGCGGATTCGCGTGTGGTTGAGAATGCCGCGGAATCGGCATTAGAGCATCACTTGGGCATGACCTGCGATCCGGTCGCCGGATACGTGCAGGTCCCATGCGTCGAGCGATGTGCCTTTGGCGCCGTTAAGGCGTGGACCGCGTATGCGATTGCCAGCAACGAGATTGCCTCGCGGCATCGCGTCGATCTCGACGCCACAATTCAGGCACTAGCTGAGACCGCCAAGGACATGAACAGCAAGTACAAAGAAACGAGCGAGGCCGGTCTGGCTCTCTCGGTGGTCCTCTGTTAATCGAACGGGGAGCTGATGGAACTCGAAGTACCGTCGGCTCTCCAATTCCCATTATTTGGTTTCGAGTTTCCAACACCCGACGCCACCCCATGAATCGGATTTCAGTGGAGAGAGGCCTTCATGTTGACACGCGGCGCATACGTCAGAGTCCTGATCGCATTGGCGTTCGTCACGTTGTTCACGACTTCCGTCTGTGGCCAGTCTCCGTCGACCAAGCCAGGCGCACTGGATAAGGAAGTCGTTACGACGGCTCCCCGATCAGGCGACCTGGAAAAAGAAGTCACTGCGCTGAAGGCCGAGAACGCCGCCGTTCGAGAACAACTCCGCAGGATGGAAGAACAGCAGAAGGCGATGCTGGAACAGTTCAAACTGTTGCAGCAACGGCTTGAGGGATCGACGATCGCGGACGCTCTTCCAGCTAAGCCACCAGGCACGGCTCCAGGAGCGGACAATCCGTCGCCGGTGGGGCCGGAGACTTCAGCATCTTCGCCGCCCGTTTCTTCAGCTCAAGCCAAACCGAAGGACGACGATCATTACCAGGATGGAATTACTATCTGGAAAAATTCCGACGAAGCGAAAGTGCCGTTCCTGCTGAGGTTCAACGTCAATACCCAGGTCCGATATCTCAACACGCTTAATAGTAAGGACACGTTCACCGACCATCTCGGCGTTGTCCGCGACGTGCATCGGCGCAACGACATAACCGTGAACCGCACGATGTTCATCCTGGGCGGCTATATGTTCTCGAAGAAGCTGCAATACAGCA
>DATLVM010000573.1:0-2205 GCA_035577445.1 Pyrinomonadaceae bacterium | reverse complement strand
CTAACGGTGTCGTTGGACCAGGGCGTCAGCCGATTTTCGTGACTGTTGATGGACCACGTGTATCCGCCGCCCGTTTCGGTAATCAGGAATCCGAACTCCTCGGAATTCGCGATCACGTTGGACCACGGCGCCGGCGACCACTGGCCTTCGCCGAGCGTCGCGACGTACTCGCGGCCTCCGTGCGCAAAGCCGCCAATGCCGTTAAAGAACGAAACCTTTGGCGGCGTCAAAGCCGGCTCAGCATAAGCCTGAGCGGGAGTGCGCGGCTCGAATCGCGGCGGCAGACTTTCTTCGATCGGACGTCGCGTCAGCTGATCTTCGAGCGAACCTCGTTCGCTCACGATCACGACGCGCGCGACAGCGTGAAGCAGAATGCGCTCTTCCTCCGGCATTGTGTCTGACCGGCGAACGAAAATGCCGCCGGACTTATCAAGCAGGCCGTGCGAGCCGGCGGTTCGCACCGACACGTGCAGAGAATCCTGCAGCGCCTGGGCGTATCCCGTCGGATGATCGTTCATGATCACCAGATCGAATTGCAGACCCTTTGATCGCAGATATTGATGCGCGCGCAAAAGCTGTCGCGCCATCGGCACATCTTCTTCGCGCTCGAGCCGCAGAATCACAATCGGCAAGTCACCGCTGATGCCATAGGACCACAATCCGGACTGCGTCAGTTTGTTGAGCGCCAGCACGTGTGGCCGCGGGCGCAGGGACGAATCCGGAAACAAGACCCGGCCCGCGAGTCTCTGGAACAGGTGGGCTTCGTCAGGATCGATGTGCAGGTGATTCATCTCAACCTGCGCGCGGGTCCAGGCGAGACGAGATTCGCGCTCGAAGATATTTGGATCGCGATACTTTTCGGCAAGCATGATCGCTTTATCGCGAGACTCAGCCACGCCCGTGGTAAAAACGACCTGGGCAGTTTCGTTCGGTTGCAATCTCAGGCGGCAACGCAGGCTGAAGATCGGATCGAGCACCGGCCCGACAGTGTTCGACAGCGGCCGATCCTCCATCACCGCGACAGGTTCTGCAGTACTTCGTCCGCGTCCCAGAAAACGCGCGCGATCGGTTTCGTACTGGACGCCCGCAATCGTTTGGGTCGAGGCCGCGGTTACGTGAACCCCGAACACCGGCGCGTCTTCGGACGATCTCGGGCGCCGGCGCGCGAGCAGGGCCTGCTGCGGAAAATAGAATTCGGTTTCGACGAACAGGTTACTGAACGCCGGATGGGCCAGGTCGCGCGCTGGTTCCGCGAGCACGACTTCAGCATAAGAAGTCAGCTCGATCTCACGCGGCCGATTCGAATGGTTGGTGACCGATACGCGTCGCAGTTCGCTGTTATCCTCGCCGGAAACGATCACTTCGTAATGCGTCAGGATGCCGCCGTCGCGTCGCCAGAAATCCGCTTTGTCCTCTGAGAAAGCAACTTCGTAACTGTTAGGTTTGACGCACACGGGTTGATAGCCCGCCGACCAGACAGCGCCGCTGCGCACGTCGCGCACGTAAATAAAGTTCCCCCAGTTGTCGCGCGTCGTGTCCGCTCGCCAACGCGAAACTGCCAACGGACCACTCATCGAATAGCCGCCGCCCGCGGTGGTGATCATGACGCTGTAAGTTCCATTCGAGAGCAGTTGCGTCCGCGGCGTCGGCAAATCCGGAGTGTCGTATGCGCGGGTGACCAAACCGGTGAGTGTGCGCACCACCCGGCCAGTGAGAACTTCCTCGGCGCGTGGATGAACGGCCTGAACTGCGCGCGGAATGCGCTCGTGCAAGAGCATTTCGGTGGCCCGCACGGTTGGATCGCCGTGAAAGCGATTCTGCATTACGCCCCGGTTGAGCAAATTATCCAGGGCGATCAAACTCATGCCCTGATGATGGGCCATGTAGGCGTGCACGATGGTGCAGTGCTCGCCTTTCTTGACTCGTTCAGGAGTGAAATCGAGCGCTTCATAGAATCCATAGGCCGAAAGCGCGCCGGAACGCTCAAGCGCTCTCAAATTCTGAATTGCCTCGTGCGGAAAAACGTTCGCCGCCAGAATCGTCGAATAGGGAGAGACCACGAGGTCTTCGATCAGGCCGCGCTTCAATCCCAAACCGGGAACGCCGAACGGCCCGTATTGATAGTTGAAATGGAGATCGCGCGCCGCGTAAGCCGATTCGGAAATTCCCCAGGGCACGCCGCGCTCGCGGCCGTATTCGATTTGG
>DATLVM010000572.1:0-2900 GCA_035577445.1 Pyrinomonadaceae bacterium | reverse complement strand
CGAAAAGCTTTACGATTCGTCGAACGTTATCAAGATCGCCCACAGCGCCTTTGAGCACAGCCAGCAATTCAACTGCCACCTCTCGTGCGGCGACCTTGCCTTGTTCCTCGCCGACCTTCCCACAAAGGGGCTTACCATCCTTCTTGCCAAGGCGGCCGGACAGATGAATTTAGTCGCCGGAACGAATGAACGGCGCGAACGCCGGCACATATCCGTCGACGACTGGCAGCATGACGTTGGGTAGAACAATGTTGAGAGACTTCAAGCGCTCGTCAATGGGCGACATGTCTTGCTTCCTTCCACGCCTTCGCCATGACGACAAGGAGTCGATCTATGTCCTGCGTCGAATTTAGGAGATGGGGAGCGACTCGAATTTTACCCTCACGCAGGGCAACCACGAACCGCTCGTCCCGCAGCGTTTGATACAGAAACTCCGTATCGCCGCGGCTGCCGGCTTCGATGCAACCAAAAACACCGCGCTGAGAGGCTTGCCGCGGACTTGCCAGCCGATAGCCCTCCGGGAGTCGTTCGAAGAAATAGTCAATCAGGGCTTGATTGTGGTCACGGATCAGCGCCGGACTCGCATCCAGCACAAACTTCGCAGACGCTTCCATGACGGTGAGGTTGAAGTTGTATATTGATGCTGCCTCGGCCGAGTCCCAACGGCTCAGCGTTGGCACGGGTTCCGGATCCACATAGTTGAGGCGCGCGAAGCTCTCCACTCCCTGGGACAGCCAGTTGTAGGGTCCCGGTCGTAGCGAATCCAAGTTCTGCGTTTTTGTCCACAGGAAGCCTGTCCCCCAGGGACTGAGCAAATACTTGTAGCCCGCGCAGACGATAAAATCGGCGCCCAGACTGCGTACGCCCATCGGTATGGCACCGCAGGATTGACTCACGTCCAGAACCACCAACGTCCCGTTCCTTTTGCACACGGCGGCAAGTGAGGGGACATCGAGCATCGATCCGTCGTCGAATCGCACGTGACTTACCGAAATGACTCGGGTTCTTGGCGTCATTGCCGCGATCAGGTCATCCGCCTGTATAAACTGACCTTGTGGGACTACGATCTGCACCTTGATGCCTTCGCGCGCCTCCATCGGCTTCCACGTCGCGTACTGCACCGGAAACTCACCCCGTGCGATGACCACCTCATCACCCGCGGACCACTGAAGTGCGTAGGCTATCGCCGCGAGTCCCGCTCCCGCGCCGCTCGTCAGGGCGATTTCGTCTGGGCTCGCCCCAATCAAGGTCGCCAACGTCTGACGCAAACTCGCGGCAACGGCGAAAAAGGACAGGTCATCGACGATGTGCGGCCGCATTTTTGCGGCGACAGACGCCTGCACGGCATTGAGCGCCACGCGAGGGATCGCCGCGTGCGCGGCGAAGTTCAAGTACGTGGCATCATCGATTGGAAACCATTCGTTTTTCCAGTCAACCGACTGTCTTAACGTCATCATTCAACTCAGTGTGCTCGGGGTCAAAAGGGCAATATCCGGCGTCAGACTGAAAAAGCGTTGATCTGATGCAAGAAGATCGCGCTCCTACTTAGACCAGGGCGGAACCACGCCGTTGCTGCGCGCGTATGCGATCGACTGCCCTAGATGCTCGTGTTGATCTTCGAGAATCAGCATCAGCGCGGCCTGCTTCGTCATGTCTCTTCCGAACAGTTTCACCGGCGCCTGCAGATCGTTGTCGGAAAGTCTCGTAATCGCTCTTTGCAGATCGATGTAAGAAGCCTTCAAAGCTTCCTGCAATTTCTCCGGGTCGGTGATGGGCGCGGGCTTTGCCCCCGTATTCGGTGTGCCCGAAAGCACGCCGGCGAGCATGCGGTTCTCCGTAACGATCAGGTTGAACACGTCGCCAACGGAGCGAACGCCCTGCCCGGGCTTCCAGTCGTACTTGCCCGACATAACGCGCGCGAGCCCAGTGAATTTGTCGGAAAGCGTTCCGGCGTCCTTTGCAAAGGCAGCCTGTATTCCTACCGGCTGCGCCTGCGCCAACGGCATCATCAGAACGACCGCAAGCGCGTACAATCCGTACTGAGTCAGATTCTTCATCATTTGGAACTCCTTTTCGTCGATATGCCGCGAAGAAGCAGTGTTTTGGTAGTGTAGCTGGACAACCAATATTCAACAAGTTCATTATTTTCACGATCATGCTTCCTTTACTGCATTGGTGGCCATATCTCCTGCAGTGCCTCTCGCTTTTGACAGATACTTTCGTTGTTGCGATGAGTCGACCGCTGCCGTTTCGCGGCTCTTAGCTTGCCTACTCTATGGCAGATATTCCTTGGGCAGCGGCGCAGTGACCGATTCGGCCTGCACCATGATGCTCGTAACTCGCCATCCGCCGGCTTCTTTGATCGCTTGGATGCTGTTGATGCCGCGCGCCACTTGCTTGCCGTCGCTGTACAGCGCGTAGCTGCTCCATAAGTGCGCGATGTTGCCGTAGCGCTCAATGTGAAACTTCAGTTGCTTCTCTTCCAGCATGGTGCGGCCACGGGCTTTGACGCGGGCGATCCAATCGTCCAAGGTCTCGAGCCTATAGCTTGGCGCTCCGTCCGCGCCGAGTGAAACGAACATCATGCGCGCTTCGGGTATAAACAGGGCCTTCATGCAGGATCGATCCCTGTCCGCAGGCCCGGTGATTGCCGCATCGAGCGCGTCGGGAATGCCCTTGGGTTCCGACGGCAACGCACAGCCGGCATCCGGCGCCTGCGCCATCGCACTTCCGGCGAGCGCGCCGGCCAGAATCGTCGTTAAAAATAGTGCCCGCAGCATTTGTAAAGAAAACGTTGACATTGAACATCGTCCTTTCCTGTTCCTTTTTGACTTTGCGGTTGTCGAGCCTCGAGTCACCGCAGGTCACGACAATGATCGCGTCGTCACCGACGCGCAATG
>DATLVM010000571.1:0-5755 GCA_035577445.1 Pyrinomonadaceae bacterium | reverse complement strand
GCCCGCGATACTGGCCAGCTATGACGCGCATTCAGGTTAAATCTCAGAAAAATCGGCCAAAACGTGCGAACTCTGGAAGATTCTACCCACTTGGCCTGACGAATTGTCCGGAGCAGCCAAAAGAAATCATAGACTTTCGCGCGCTAGTTAGGTAGGTTATGTATAGGGCACTCGGGAGATCACCCGCTCCTGATGACGCGTCTTCAAAACCGCCGCTCGCTTAGGTCAACAGCCTGGTCCCGGCCAAGACCTCCACTTTTACGTTTGTCTGTTAACGAGCATCGTTGATTCAAAACTTTAGAATCTGTCGCTGAATTCGCGGCTATTACTTCACCCGATATGGCAAGCAGTAACTCCCGGCTTCATTTGATCATAAGTATTGCGACGTGCGTTCTACTGCTTGCGGTGGGATTGATAGCTCTGCGCTTCGAGTTTTCGAGTCTTGCTTTGCTTCTGCCGGTGGTCGCTTTGCCGGGTATCTATTTCGGTTATCGCGGGCGCGGGCAGAACAGTGAGGCTGAACGACTCGCCATAGCTTTGAAAGAGAGTGAGCAACTATTTCGTGCCGCGTTCAACCAAGCGGCCGGAATGGGTCTCACCACCTCCAGCGGAAATTGGCTGAAGGTCAACAAGTCCCTCTGTCAGATTCTCGGTTGCTCTGAAGACGAGTTGCTGGCAAGGGATGTTCGTTCCATGACTCATCCGGAAGACGCCGAGTGGATGAACGAGCAGATCGTGAACCTCCTCACGGGATCCATCGGATCGATTGAATTCGAGCAACGCTGCTTGCGGGATGATGGCGATATCATCTGGGTCCTCCTTAGCGTCACCAAGATCGCCGAACCGCATCATGATTCTGCCAGCCTGATTTTTCAGATTCAGGACATTAGCGACCGCAAACGTGCCGAAGAACAACTGATGCACGAGGCATTGCACGACGCTCTGACAGGTTTGCCCAACCGCGCATTGTTCATTGATCAAGTAAGGAAATCGCTCGCGCGTTGGAAGCGCAGGAAGCAAGGCGCATTTGCGATCCTTTTCATCGATCTCGACGGATTCAAGGGCATTAATGACGTCCTGGGCCACCTGGTTGGCGATCAACTGCTCGTCGAATTCAGTCAACGCCTCAGCTCGACAGTTCGTCCTGGTGACACGGTTGGGCGTTTGGGCGGCGATGAATTTACGATCCTGCTTGATGATCTCAACGACATGAACGATGCGATCATCGCTGTGAAGCGGCTGGTGAAAACTCTTAAAGAGCCGTTCCACTTGCCGGGGCGAGACTTGGCGGTTACCGCAAGCATCGGCGTCGCGCTCAGCGCCGACGAATATGTCGATGCTGATGAACTGCTGCGTCACTCGGACGTGGCAATGTACCGAGCCAAGAAGCTGGGGAAGGGTCGCTACGAAGTTTTTGATCGCGCTACCAGCGTACGCCTGGAGCGGCAATCGCAAATTGAAAGCGATCTGGGCCACGCCGTCGAGCGCGACGAGCTGGTGCTGGAGTATCAGCCCATTGTCACTCTAAAAACCGGTAAGATTGCCGGGTTTGAAGCACTCTTGCGATGGCAACATCCCACGCTCGGGCTGATCCCACCGCCTGATTTTATCTCCGTGGCCGAGGCTACCGGAGCGATCGTGCCGATCGGCGAATGGGTCCTGCAGGAAGGCTGTCGGCAGATACGTGAATGGCAAAAGAGCTGTCCGCAAAATCCGCCTTTATACGTGAGCATCAATCTTTCGGTTAAGCAGCTCGCGCAACCCGATCTGGTTGAGCAGGTCGCGGTCGCGATGCACAACGCCGGCCTCGATCCCGCCAACCTAAAGCTGGAAATCACCGAGAGCATGCTGATGAATGCCGAGTCGGCAATCAGAATGTTGAGCCATCTGCATGCGCTCGGCGTCGGCATCAGCATCGATGATTTCGGCACCGGGTACTCGTCATTGAGCTACCTGCACCGACTGCCAATCAGCACTTTGAAAATTGATCGCTCATTCGTCAGTTCGATGGGCCAAACGAAAGAGAGCTACGAAATCGTCCGCACCGTAATAACGTTGGCTCAGAGCCTCGGCCTTAGCATCGTTGCCGAGGGCATCGAAACGAACGATCAATTGGAAAAGCTGGCGGAATTGAAGTGCCAATACGGCCAGGGTCATTTCTTCTCGAAAGCGCTGGCGGCGGAGTGGGCGGCAAGTTTACTTTTCTCGAACACCAATATCGGTGTCGTCCCAGTCGTTCCCCTGGCTTCACAGGAACAGATGCCGGTCATCACGTCAGCGATCACTCAATAGCACCGCCTCCGCCTTCATTCCCGCATCGCCGTCTTCGTCCGCATGATCGATCTGCTTGTTCCTGAACAAGCAGTGACATAAGATGCCCCGCCGATCCATCAGCTTCAAGAGTTCTTGGAGGCGCGACAATGACAAAGCCCGGAGTTTACTTCATCGTGGATCTCGCGATTGCCGGCGGAAAGCTCGAAGCGTTTCAGACGATCGCTCAGAGCATGGTTGAAGGCACACAGCAGGAGCCTGGCGCTCTTGCTTACGAATTCTATTTCGATAACAGTCGGAAGAAATGCCGGCTCATCGAAATCTATTCAGATTCGGACGCCGCACTTGCTCGAGTGGTCCAGGAACTGGTCCCGAAACTTCTCGAAGTCTCTTCGCTCACAGGTTTCTCGGTTTACGGAGATCTGACTACTGAAGCAGAACAGTTGCTGACGCAGATCGGGGCTCAACTCTACTCATCATCGTGCGGCTTTAATCGATTTTAGAGTCGAACGAAAGGATCAACGCGAGACTTATCCCACGGCTGCCAGCTTCATCCGCGCATCGTCACGCACGCGCTTAATCAATTTAGCAGCCTCGGCAGATTTCGTTGATTCGTTGAAATAGAATTCAGCTTCCTTGCGCGCGGCTTGCAGGATGGCGAGGTCCCGCACGAGGTTGGCAATGCGAAACACCGGAAGACCGGCCTGACGCGTGCCCATGATTTCGCCAGGGCCACGAATCTCTAAATCCTTTTCCGCGATCTTAAATCCGTCATTCGTCTGTTCCATGATCCCCAAACGTTCGCGCGCCACGTCGGTCTGTTTGTCTGAGGCCAGCAGCACGCAATAACTTTGTTCGGCGCCGCGTCCGACACGACCGCGCAACTGATGAAGCTGCGACAGGCCGAAGCGTTCAGCGTGCTCAACGACCATCACTGACGCATTCGGGACGTCCACGCCAACTTCGATCACCGTGGTTGAAACCAGAATCTGAATCTCACCATTGCCGAAGCGTCGCATGACCTGCTCCTTTTCTTCCGGTTTCATCCGGCCGTGCAAAAGACCGACCGAGAATCTCGGAAAGACTTTGTCGCGCAGATACTCATACCGGCGCGTGGCATCGCGCAGGTCCATCTTCTCTGATTCCTCAACCAGCGGATAGACAACATAAACCTGCCGCCCCGCGCGAATCTCGCGCGTCAGGAGTTGCTTCACTTGTTTGCGATCGTCGGCGTTGTCGGCAAAGATTTTCGTTTCAATCGGCGTGCGTCCAGGCGGCAGCTCATCGATGATCGAGACATCGAGATCGCCGTAGACAGTCATAGCCAATGAACGGGGAATAGGCGTCGCAGTCATGACCAGCACGTCAGGGTTCATTCCGCGGGCGCGCAATTCAGCGCGTTGCATCACACCGAATCGATGCTGCTCGTCGATCACGACCAGCCCCAGCTTTTCAAACTGCACTGCTTCCTGAATCAGCGCATGCGTACCGATAACCGCGTGAATTTCGCCGGCGGAGATCGCCTGATGCAGACGCCTCTTGTCTGCGCTTTTCATTGAACCCGAGAGTAACTCAACCCGATAGGGCGATTTCGCCAGAATGCGTTTGATGTTGCGCGCGTGCTGCTCGGCGAGAATCTCCGTCGGCGCCATCAGCGATGTTTGATAGCCATTCTCCATCGCGGTGAGCATCGAGATCAGCGCGACGATGGTTTTGCCGCTGCCCACGTCGCCTTGCAGCAGACGATTCATCGGTGCTTCGGATTTCAAGTCGCGAAAGATCTCCTTCACGACGCGGCGCTGAGCGTCAGTAAGCTTGAACGGCAACACTGAAGCAATTCGCTTCTTGATCGCATCGTCAATCTTGATTGTCGCGCCCTTGCTCTCTTTGATTCGTTGGCCGCGTTTCGCCGCCAGTCCGAGCGCCAACCAAAACAACTCTTCAAAGATGAGCCGACGATGGGCCGGACTGCGCGCGTTTTCATATTCCGCGAGCGCAATATCTTCAGCCGGGAAGTGAATCTGGCGTAGCGCAGCCGCGCGCGGAATGATCTCCTGTCGCTGACACAAATCCGCGGGCAAATTTTCCGCGACCGCAGAATCGGGCAGCGCGGTCAGGACCCGATGAATCACTTCGCGCAGTTGCTTGGGGCGAACCTCGTTGATTTTGCGGTAGACAGGAACGCAACGGCCTACGTGGATCGCGGCGATAGAAGGGTCACCATTACCCTCGAGGTCGGCGCTTGATCCCGTCGCTACCGCTCCGGGTTCTGACACAACCTCCAGCTCATCGGGCTTATTTACTTTTAGACAATAGACACCAAGTTTGTCGCGCCGCCATCTTCCGAACGCGATGAAGCGCGTGCCGCGAACAAATTTCTTGCTGTAGAACTCGATAATTTGTTTGGCCCGTGCGCCGGAGACGAACCAATCGATCAGGACCTGCGGCCCGGTGTTGGTCGAGTCGCTTGCCGAAACCGTGAAGATGAATCGCGAACGTCCGATGTAACGGGGCTTCGCCACGCGCACCGTGAGATCGAGCGAAGCTTCCATCCCGTCATTCAAATCGCTAATGCGCGCAAAGCTCGAACGATCCTCGTAGCGCATCGGCAGATAGAGCAAGAGGTCTTCGACGGTGACGGTGTTGATGTCTTTGCCGGTGGAGATCTCGGCCACGCCGGCGGCCAGTTTTCGCGCGATGAATGTACCCAGGCCGGCGATTCCCTTCGCCGGCAGATCGAGTATCCGCGTTTCCAGGGAGACTGGGCTGGATGCTGACATCTCCGCGATCATAGCATAGCGCCAACGCCCAGCTTGGCGCCGCACCCGTTCCGTCGCGAGTGGCAATCGCGTCAGACATTTCTTGAAGCGAATGAGAGATTGAGCGGAATTCTGAGTGCTTAGTTTGCGGCCACACTCGCCGCGGAGCAGCATTGATGGAAAGCCCGTTTCAATTCATCAGCAATCTGCTCGGGTCCTTTTCCTTCGATTTGATAGCGCTCCATCATGTAGACGAGCTTGCCGTTTTTCAAGAGCCCGATTGAAGGTGACGACGGCGCATAGCCAGCGAAATAGCTGCGCGCTTTTTCAGTCGCTTCGATGTCGGCGCCCGCAAAGACGGTCGCGACTTTGTCAGGTCGCACCTCGTTTTTTAAGGCCAGGGTCACGCCCGGGCGCGCTTTGCCCGCGGCGCATCCGCAAATAGAGTTCACGACTATCATCAGTGTGCCGGGCGTATTTTTCACAGCTTCATCGACAGCTTCGGCGGTCCGTAACTCTTCGACGCCAATGAAAGTCAACTCTTCACGCATCGGCGCAATGAATTCTTCTGGGTATCGCATGTTCTAATTTCTCCTTGGATGCCTTCTTCATTCTAGTTGGTGTGATTGTAACTCCTGAGCCGTCGATCGTTGAGTCGGCCGGAGTACGATTGCCCAAACATTTCATTGATACCCGGTTATCTTAGAACCGTTAGCTCGGCAGCG
>DATLVM010000570.1:0-4943 GCA_035577445.1 Pyrinomonadaceae bacterium | reverse complement strand
ACTTTGATGTTAGCGGCACTAGGTTGGCGAAGCAATCCAATATTGAGTCGTTGTCCTTCAAGACAGCTTGACTACCCTTGTTATCTTTACACCATTGCTGTGGAAAAATATGGTGCAGCTGAACCAAGCGACCCTTCTCATCCGAAAATCGGTTTAGTGGAAGCCCTTCAACCCAATCAGTCCGTGCCTTCGAGTAAAGAAAGAGCGAGAAGGCCTGTCTTAAGGCCCCCCGGATTTCTCCCTCCTTGAGGAGTTGTACGATTCGGTCTTTGGTAAGAGGAGGGTCTTGCTCGCCGAACAACTCATTCAGTCGTTGATTACAGAATGCGGTCCAATCCTTCTGCCTCTTTTTTTGCGCATCTATCAAGATAGACTTTAGTCTTACTTGGTCTGTTGTAAATCGAGTCAGAAATCCTTGATCATAACGGCCCGTAAGAGCATTCCGCCAGAAGAACGCCCGAAAAACTTTATTCAATTGATCTGTCGTATAGCGGCCATCGGTAAGATATATCTCTGCATACCAACGTAAAGAGATGTACAGAATAACGCTAACTGGATACGGAATGTCTTTGAGCCGGAAGTCTCCGTCGAGGACTTCCGAAAACAAATTTGAGCAATAGGTGTCTACCTTTGGCAGGTTGTCTTTGAACGTTTGATAAAAAGCCGTCGGTGTATCCATTAGATCCCCGCCTTTCAATGAGTCAAGCGGGGCGTTGCTTCTACGAGGCTTTCGCGGCTTTGGACTTGGTCCCGAGATGTAACAACCTGTGACCGTTTGGCAGAAGAAGTCTTGGCGGGATGGATCGCAGAGGAGTCCAAAGCCCGACGTGGACTCTTGGCAAGATGCAAACACCTTTCGTAGCTCAAAAGCGCCTTTGGTTTCTGCATAAAGAAGGTTATGAATAATGTCGAAAGTCGAAACCTTTGTCCCAGTTGTGTTTAGCACATCAAAAATGTCACAGACCTGCGGAAGTGTAACTGTCTCTGGAATCTCGGCGATTGGTATTTCAAAATTCATAAAAGTCTCATAGAACTTAGACAGTCGTTGGCTACGTCTAGCCCTCACCTCATCATCTGGGAATTCATCCGCAGGATAAAACTTTTTATAATGAATATTTTGGTTGTATTCACCGAACTGCGAATAGTCTTCTAAAGGAATGAGCGCCTTCGCGAGGCAATTGGGCATACTGGTAAGGTTCGCTGATTTAATTTGCTTTTGCTTCTTGAATTCAATGATTTTCTCCGAATCGATTTCCTCATCCAAGTTAAGAAACCACTTACCACCGTAGAGAAAGCGATCATCCGGTGAATGTAACCCACCGAAAGCCATCGTGATTGCTGTCAATCGTTGGCGTCCGTCCAAGACCAACTTCATAACAGCTGGATCTTGGGCAAATTTTCTGTATTCAGCGCCAGGAATTTTTATCGGCTCTGAAGGGGTCAGCGGATCTCCTTGCGGTTGTGCCCACAATGTTATGAGACCCATCGGGCGACTAACGACAATCGAATACAAGAGGGCGTATACCTGCGCTTTGCTCCAGATAAACTCACGCTGAAACATTGGTATTTGCCATTCACCTTTGCGCAGCAAATTCAGAATGTCTGGAATAGGCTTTCTTGTAACCTCCAAACTCATTCTGCTTGTCCTCCGATGAGCAAGTTGAGATTTCTGAGAATGAGCACTAGGTTAATCATTTGCTCCGCTCCGCACAAGTAAACAAGACTGGCAGGATCAGCCAGAGGCAATAGGTTATCTCTAAATCACTCATTCACCTTCAGCACCGCCAGAAAAGCTTCCTGCGGGATCTCGACGCGGCCGACTTTCTTCATCCGCTTCTTGCCTTCCTTCTGTTTCTCGAGCAGCTTGCGCTTGCGGGTGATGTCGCCGCCATAGCATTTCGCGATTACGTTTTTGCCCATCGCCTTCACGGTTTCGCGAGCGATTATTTTCGCGCCGATGGCCGCCTGGATTGGGACTTCGAAAAGCTGGCGCGGGATCAGTTCCTTCATCTTGGTCGCCAGGGCCCGGCCCTTCGCGGCCGCGGTCTCGCGATGAAGAACCAGCGAGAGCGCATCGACGGGTTCGCCTGATACCAAAATGTCGAGCTTCACCAGATCGCTTTCCCAATAACCGGCCAGGTGATAATCGAGCGAAGCGTACCCGCGCGAAGTCGACTTCAACCGATCATAAAAATCCAGCACGATCTCGTTCAAAGGCAGTTCGTAGGTCAGCATCACTCGATTCGATGTGATGTACTCAAAGCCTTTCTGCTGTCCCCGTTTTTCTTCGAGCAACGCCAGGATCCCGCCCAGATGTTCTTCAGGAGTCAGGATCGTCGCCCGGATGGCCGGCTCTTCAATCTTCGCCAGCCGGCCGGGATCGGGCATCTTTGCCGGCGAATCGATTTCCGTGACCTTGCCGTCAGTGGTAGTCACTTTGTAGCGCACGCCCGGCGCCGTGGTAATCAGATCGAGATCGAATTCGCGTTCCAGGCGTTCCTGCACAATCTCCATATGCAGCAAGCCGAGAAAGCCGCAGCGAAATCCAAACCCAAGCGCGGTGGACGATTCAGGTTCGTAAAAGAACGACGCGTCATTCAAACGCAGCTTATCCATCGCATCGCGCAGCTCTTCGTATTGGTTTGTATCGACGGGGTAGAGTCCCGCAAAAACCATGGGCTTGATTTCCTGATAGCCGGGAAAAGGTTCAGTTGTGGGTCGCGCCGTTTCGGTAATCGTGTCGCCGATTTGCACGTCGGCTACGGTCTTTATCGAAGCAGTCAGGAAACCGACTTCGCCGACGCCGAGCTGATCGATGGGCGTTGGTCGCGGGCGATTCACTCCAATGGTGTCAACCTGATAATCACGGCCCGCGCTCATGAAGCGAATCTTCATGCCCGGACGAATGACGCCGTCGATCACACGAAACAAAACGATCACACCGCGGTACGAGTCGTACCATGAATCAAAAATCAAAGCCTTCAACGGCGCATTCGCATCGCCTTGCGGCGGCGGCACGTCGCGAACAATCGCTTCCAAAACTTCGGCGACGCCCTGGCCGGTTTTGGCGCTGGTCAGAATTGCGTTGTGAGTTTCCAGGCCGATGAAGTGCTTGATCTCTTCGATGGCCCTTTCCGGCTCGGCGCCGGGCAGGTCGATCTTATTGATGACGGGAATCAGTTCGAGATTGTTTTCGATGGCCAGATAAGTGTTCGCCAATGTCTGCGCCTCGACACCTTGCGAAGCATCGACAACCAAAAGCGCGCCTTCGCAGGCGGACAACGAACGCGAGACTTCGTAAGAAAAATCGACGTGGCCGGGTGTGTCGATCAAATTCAGCAGGTACTTTTGGCCATCATTGGCTTTGTAATCAAGCCGGACCGCGTGCGCTTTGATCGTAATTCCGCGTTCGCGCTCGAGATCCATATCATCGAGCACCTGCGCTTCCATGTCGCGGCCAGTCACCGCGCCCGTCAATTCGAGCAAACGATCAGCCAGCGTCGACTTGCCGTGATCGATGTGCGCGATGATCGAGAAGTTGCGAATGCGGGATGGGGTCATCGATTGATAAATGGATTGACGGCGATGACGCCTTCATAATCCTGGCCGTGATTTAGATCTTCAGTATAAAGGGTGTCGCAATCCATATGTCGAGCGGCCGCAATGATGGCCGCGTCCCAATAAGCGATTCGAAATTGTCCAGTTAAAAACAATGCGTCATCTATGATCTGTAGATTCGTCTCTTGAAAGGGCAGGCTCTTCCACGCCTCAACATACGTCAGAGCCTGTTCATGGCTGAGTGCAAGCTTGTACGGACGTGTAGCGGCCCAATAGAATTCCTGTATCACCTGGGCGGAAACGGCCACGTCCTCGTCGGCGAGAATGCGTCGTGCCGCGGCCGACTTGCGTCGGTCTATGGGTGAATTACTGATCGCGTAGATGAGAATGTTAGTATCAACGAAGACCACGAGTGTAAATTTCTTCCCGATTCAAGCGACCGACAGGTTTATTTTTTGGAGCGCGATCCCGCGCTGCAAATAGTTCCTCAAGCCGGCGCTTTCGCTCGGCCCTCAGTTCATCACCCTTTGTAAGACTTCGCAGATACTCGGCAACAAGCTTACTCACCGACGTATTGTGTTCGGCAGCTTTGCGGCGGGCGCGTCGATAGACCTCTTCGTTGACGCTTACGGTGATATTTTTCATAAGCTTCACAGTAACTGTGAAGCTGTGAAGAGTCAACGGCCGATGTGCGCGACGATCGAGAAGTTGCGGATGCTGTCCGCGGTTGTTTGTCCGTAGTCCGTGGTTAGTTAATGGGAACGCCGACGATTTTGCAACTGACGACTCATTTATCACTGAGCGGAACGCCTGCGTTCGACAAACACACCAGCAGCTTGTCTCGCCAGGCGGCGGCCCTGGCGTCCTTAGCCTCCTGGAGCGTGATCATGGCGTCCACCCTTCCCAAATCGGGGAAGGCAGCCTCATTGTCCATATGGGCCAGGGTGTCCGGAATGTAAGCGGCCCACACCGCGGCCCGCGGGTCGAGTGGATCCAAGGCATCAAGCACCCCACGCGCATACCGGTTCGCTGGCGTGTCAAGAGTGTCTCGGGCCGCCAGGTATTCGTCCCACGAAATCTCGTCGCCATCCAATGCCCTTTGATAAAAACCGGCAACCTGGCGGACTGCTTTCTTGGCCTGATGAAAAGCCATTAGACCGTTCGCTTCATCGAGCAACGCGAAGAGCATGAATCTCCAAAACGCCGGATAGAGATCAGCGCCCACCGGAATAGCTTCTAGAAACTGTTCGGGGAAGAGCATTGCCTGATCGTTGGCAAGCGCTTCGAATAATTCGTCCTGGAGGTAAGCAAGTTGATTGGGGATACCCAACTCGTCTTCGTAGGCCCAGTGGTTGGACGAATGCAAGGTGCATCCAATCGCGCAG
>DATLVM010000569.1:0-2569 GCA_035577445.1 Pyrinomonadaceae bacterium | reverse complement strand
TGTTTCCATGGTGCGCACGTCGGCGCTCTTGACGTTCAGTTCAACGCTCGTGCGGCCGATGACCTGCTCGAGGTCCTTCAGCAGCGGTCCGTACTTTTCATTCATCGGCGCGAACGCCGCATCTTCCGCGTCGGCGTCGGTGATCGGGATGACTTCCCAGTCGATGCTTTCAACTTTCCCTGTCTGTTTCGAGATGTTGAGATCGATGCGCCCAAGTTGCCGCGCGTCTGAAGTCATCTTGAAGATCGGCGCGTGACCAGACATGGATTCAAGCAGAGTATGTTCGTGCCCGCCGATGATTACATCGACGCCTGAGCAGCGCGCGAGCGCTTTGTCGTCATTCATGGCCAGGTGCGTGAGCGCGATGATTGTCTGCGCGCCTGCCGCGTGAATCTTTGGCACTACACGCCTCGCTATCGCGCATGGTTCGAGGATGTCTACGTCCGGCCCGGGCCGCGAAGTTTGTAGCGTCTCGCGCAAAACGATTCCAAAGATGCCGACCTTCACACCTTCGAACTCACGAATGACGAACTCAGGCGTCCCGGCGAACAGCGTTCCGGTTTTCTTATCTACTACATTTGCTGCCAGCCATTTGAAACTCGATTCCGCGATGCGTTGGCGCAACACGTCGGGCCCAAAGTCGAATTCATGATTTCCGAAGGTTGCATAATCCAGGCCGAGCAGATTCCATGCTTCGATCATCTGCTTGCCTTTGTAGGTGTTTGACTCGATTGACGGCGAGAGTGTATCGCCGGCCAACAGAAAGAGTGTGTGCGGTGATTCGGCAGCGATCCTCTTTCGCCAGGTGAGCACGCGACCGAGACCGCCATTCTTTCCGCCATCGACGGGCGCGAACTGATAGACGTCATTCAATTGCAGCAGCGTGACGCGAACGGGACAGTCCCGCTTTTCCTGCGCGGTTGTCCGCGATGCATCTAAAGATGCGACGGTCGTGAGCAGCAGCGCGAGCGCGAGAAACAACGAATACCGATGTTGGAGTTGTCTTAAAGATTTCATGATTGTGTGTGCTGACATCGAGGTGGCATGGGCGTCGCGCCCATGAGCCACGGGCAAGATGCGCGTGCTACCTCGGGTTCGATTCGACAAAACGGCTGGATTATACTGACGCAAAGTTAATCGCGACAGTCATAAGAAAGAAGCCTATGCCATTTTCAGATCAGACAATCTTTATAACCGGGTTCCCTGGCTTCATCGCCGAGCGGCTCGTTAAGCACCTGGCGAAGCTAAACGCGCGGTTCATTCTGCTGGTGCAACCATCGCTGCTTGCGCGTGCCCGTTCGGATGTTGCTCGCATTGCGGCTTCCACGGGAACAGGCCCTGCGAATTTCTCGATCGTCGCCGGGGACATCACGGAAGAGAATCTCGGCATGTCAGCGGCCGACGCGGATCGCGCGCGCAACGAAACGACCACTCTCTTTCATCTCGCCGCGATTTACGATTTGGCCGTCACGCGCGATTTAGCTATGCGGGTGAACTTTGATGGCACGCGCAACGTGAATCAGTTCGCTCGCTCGATAAACGATCTGTGGCGATATCACTACGTGTCGACGTGCTATGTGGCCGGCAAGCGCGAAGGCATCATCATGGAAACTGAGCTGCTTCACGATGAAGGCTTCCGCAATCATTACGAAGAGACCAAGTACCTGGCGGAGATGGAAGTCGAGACGTTGAAGTCGGAATTGCCGATCACGATTCACCGGCCGGCGGTTGTGTGCGGTGACTCGCGCACCGGCGAAACTGCGAAGTATGACGGCATCTATTATTTGATTCACTACCTGCGCAAATGGCCGAGTGGACTGACGCTCTTGAACATCGGCAATCGTGACGTGCGCCTGAACCTTGTGCCGGTTGATTTTGTGATCGAATCGATGGTCACGCTGGCGCATGACGATCGCGCGATCGGAGCGACCGTGCAACTCGCGGATCCTGCGACGCCAACGACGCAGCAACTATTCAACGAGATTTCAAAAGTAATCGGCGGGCGCGATTCGTTGGCGACGGTGCCGGCGGGAATCGTCTATCCGGTGCTGATGCTGCCGTTCGCGCCGAAGATTACTGGCCTGCCGCATTCAGCCGTGCCTTACTTTTTTCTCGAGCAAATGTACGACACAACGCGAGCCCGCGAGTTGCTGGAGCCTCACGGCGTTCGCTGTCCGGCTCTTCCGGATTACGTTGAGGCTTTGGTGAATTTCGTGGCCGAGCATCCGGAGCTGTAGGTACGCACGCCTCTGGCGTGCTTCTGATTATGAAGAGTTCTTTCAAGCGTCGATTGGTTCTGCCTAAGAACGATTCGCCAGATTGGTATTCGCGCGGGTACTTCCCACACTTTGATGGCGACCGCTTTACCCAACATGTATGTTTTCATTTGTTTGATTCGTTACCGCAATCGTTATTAACACAATGGCGTGAAGAATTGCTCCGTTCCAGTTCTCCGGCACAAACCAATATCGAGCTTCAGAGATATCGCCGGAAGCGCATTCATGATTCTCTTGACTTAGGTTACGGGTCTTGCTTTTTGCGTAACGACAGAGTGGCAGAGATCGTTGAG
>DATLVM010000568.1:0-13284 GCA_035577445.1 Pyrinomonadaceae bacterium | reverse complement strand
TTTGCGGCCCTTGGCCTTCGGTGAAGCGGGCGCAGATCCAGATGATGAACTTAAGGGACGTGGGCTGCGGGCGCTATGGCCCGACCACATCTCTAGTGCAGAACTCTTTTCTTTGCTAAGTTGGCCCAAGCGGCCAAGCCTTTACGGTTCATACAAGTCGTTCCTAGACGCCCTTGCGAACGAAGCCGATCGCATTGAGTTTCCGTCGGGCTTCGTTGGCTACGTGAGCAGGACATCCATCCAGATCCTGCTTCTCCGTTTCGCTCACTTCGCAACGAGTTGCTTCGGCGCGCCTGGGAGAGCCTCGACGTGGTTGAGATTAGAGAAGCGTTAGCAGATCTAATCGTCGACCACGCTCGGAAACTGCGCGGCGACGAAGAGGAAAATATTGTCGTGGATGCAGTGAAACGGCGGAAGCTGCTTGAATCTGTAATTCCGCGAATCGCGGCTAGGGAAAAACCATTGCCTTGGTACTTTTTGGTTTATGACAATCATTTAGTCGATTCAACGGACGTTCCCTGGTTAATCGAACGAATTCTGTCCGAGAAATCGGGCAGCACTCAAACACTTCTTGCCGATATGATCGGACATGTTTTGGATTGGCGGAACACGGACCACGTCGGGTTGATCATCGACGCCTCCGCTAACAACCAGATTTTGGCAAACACTTTTCGTTTGTTCTTGAATCCCGTTTACCTCGATTCGGAACAAGCTGCAGCTCAGCGTAAGGCTTACGCTGAATCGCAGGAATGGAGTCGCCCAAAGCGCGAATCACCTTCTTTAGATCCGCCAGCGAAAGAACGCGTGAAGCTGTGTCTCGAGAGGTTCGAATCGGGCGACGTCAATGGCTGGTGGCGGCTGAATCTGGAAATTACGCTGCACGAAGATAGCGTGTACTACGGACACGAGACTGAGTCAGATCTTAAGAAGGAGCCGGGTTGGGCTGCAGCGACAGATGAAATCAAAGCGCGAATTGTCGAATCTGCAAAGCGGTATGTTACACAGGGAGATCCTCAGCCAAACAAATGGCTCGGCAAGAAAGTAATTTGGCGACCGGCATACGCGGGTTATCGAGCCTTTCGTCTTCTTCAAAGCGAAGATCCGGCGTTCATTTCTGAGCTTCCTACGAGCCAGTGGCAGAAATGGGCCTGCATCCTTGTAGCGTATCCGTTTCAGAATGAAGTCGCCAGTTCCGACGTTCAGGCCATGCTCGTTGCGAAGGCGTACGAATACGCACCAAGTGAAGTCATCCAAACAGTGCTGGCGCTCATCAATTACGAAAACAAGGCTGATGGCTTCATATCGGCTCTGTCTCATCTTAAAAGCTGTTGGGATGAGCGGCTATGTGTTGCCTTGATGAATGAGATCAAGCACAGGCGATTCAAGACTAATTGTCTGGGACAGATTTTATCGGAGTTGCTTGAGAACGATTTCGAGGATGCAAAGGTGTACGCTCAAGCAATCATAAAGCGAAAGCCTACGTCAGAAAAAGGGCAGGCGCGACGACTGATGGCTGCGCGGGTACTGGTTGCCCACGCCGATGATTCTGGCTGGAAGACGCTGTGGCCCATCATCAAGCGAGACGCGGCGTTCGGTACACGAGTCGTCGAGGCGTTTGCTGGAAGCGTCTACCGGCGCCAAACATCGGTTGCCGAACGTCTGAGTGAAGACGAATTGGAGGAGCTCTTCCTCTGGCTCGCGAAAGAATATTCCTATGATACGGATCCACGGTACGAAGGCGTACATGCAGTTGGCCCGGACGAGGAAGTGCGGAACTTCCGCAACTCCGTTCTGAACCAACTGAAAGGACGCGGCACACCCCGCGCGGTGGCCGCGATTCGGAAGCTGGTTGTCGAATTACCGGAATTACCGTGGTTGAAATGGACGTTAGTTGAGGCGCAGGAGCATACGAGGCGCCGAAACTGGATTCCGCTTCAACCCGCGGATATATTGCGACTCGCTAATGATCCCGACTCGCGACTCGTGCAAAACGGTGAGCAGTTACTTCGCGTAATATTCGAATCGCTTGAACGATTACAACAGAAGCTACACGGGGAGACGCCGGCGGCAATTGATCTGTGGAACGAGGTAAGCCCAGGCGTTTTTCGCCCTCGCGATGAAAACCGGTTCTCCGACTATGTCAAGCGTCACTTCGATGAAGATTTGAAAGGACGAGGTGTCGTTGCGAATCGGGAAGTTCAAATTCGCCGCGGAACTGGATCAGTAAAGGGCCAAGCAACTGATATTCACATTGATGCTGTCACAAGAAATGTAGACGGTGAGGTCGCCGACCAGATTACAGCTATTGTTGAGACGAAGGGTTGCTGGAATCGCGACTTAGATCGCGCGATGGAAACGCAGCTGAAGAATCGATATCTCAAGGACTATCATTCGCCTTTCGGAGTCTATCTTGTCGGCTGGTTCAGTTGTTCACAGTGGGACGATAGCGATCATCGAAAGGCGCGATCACCGAAAACCACGTTAGAGGAAGCGCGAGATAAATTCGCGAATGAAGCCGCTGCTCTGTCGGCTAACGGCACCCAAGTGCGGGCGTTTGTTTTGGATGCAACTCTTGCATCAGGCGATGGACTATGAAACGGAAATCGAATAGCAACGAATCTCTATTTAATCCAAATCAAGTTAAGAGAGAATTCGATCGTGCTTGGCCGAAAGTTGTTCTTGAAATTGCGGATCTCTTAGAGCAACCCGCGCCGCGTCTGACCAAACGAGCCAGGAAACAACTCTGTAAGGAGTTTTCTTCCGGTGTAGACGCGGTAGCTCCTCACGTAGTAAAGCTGGAAGAGATAAACGGTGATCCGACGCGACTGCGCGAAGGTTTTGAAAATCTGGAAAACATTCTCAGAGAATCGTTACGTCGCACTAACTTCAAAATGCGACCTAAAGAGGATGCGTTTGATTGGTTGGTTCGAGAATCGGAACAACTCCTCGAAGGACCATATCCATTAAGGCGGTTCAAGCAATTTCGACTTGTACGTGAAGGGGTTCAACGGCTCGTCCGAAGTGCGATGACTGTACCGGGAGGCTTGAAAGCATCGGAGGAGCTAATAAAAGAATTTGCGCGGAAGCACTTGAATCAACATATTCGATTCGCTAACACCGTCGATGCGCGGTTGAAAAGCTACCAGAACATTGACTTTAGAAAATCCACGGCTCGAAACATCACGCGTATCACAGATCTTTATCGTGATACTGCAATGGCCTTCGAGGGTCGTTTACGACTATTGGTCGGGCTGAACTTCATTGCCATCGGCAAACCCAAGACTTATTCGGAACTGCGGCGTCTTGGCTACAACGAGCTTCTTCAGGTTGTTGAATCTCCCAAAAATCCCTTGCTTCATTTCTTAACCGGCACTGTTAATAGGCATGTGCGAAACGCTCTATCACACAATGGTGTGTCGTCGCGCCTTTCAAAACGGCTCATCATCTTCGTCGATTACGAAACTGAAATCGCCTGGACGATTAATCACTTCATGCGTGAAGCCAAGAAACTACTTCTAACGATACTTGGTGCGGAGTACGTCGAAAACGAATTCATTTACGTACTTAATTACTGTACTGTCCAAGCGATAAACGAAATAGTAAGGACTCCGGGTGAAAGTATGCAGCCCTCACAACCTCCTGCGTAGCGCGCAAGATCAGCCTTTGATTTAATGAGGCGTAATGTGGATTCCAAAAACAGAAGAAGAAATCATCGATGCGGCAGCGAATCGCACGCTTGAGGAAACGATCACATTCGATGGCAAGAGAGAGATTTCCAGCAAGAACATCGAGATAGCCAAAGACATTTCAGCATTCGCGAATACTTCTGGCGGTGTTTTGATTTACGGTCTCGCTGAAGATAGCGATGGGAAGCTCGCAATACTAAATCCAATAAAACTTAAGGGCGAGCGAGAACGAATCGATCAAATAGTGAGGACGGCCATTGACGAAGTTCCTTTCATCAAAATCACCGCGATCGAAACGCAACACGATCCGTCAATCGGATACTTGATTGTCATCGTGCCGCCATCTGAGCGCGCTCCGCACATGGTTATTGTAAAGGGCGAGAGCCGCTACTATGGTCGTGCTGCAACTGGCAACTGCGTTCTAAATCAAGCTAACGTAGCTCAACTTTTCGAAAGAAGACGGGTTGCCGAACAGAGTATCGTTCCTCAACTTGAACAAGCGATCAAAGAAGCGCCGCTCCCTGACAACGACAAGTTCGCACACTTGCACATCGTGGCGCGACCGGCGCTCGCTGATGATACGCTACTGGATCGCTGTGTTTTATCTGGAAGGAATCACAAAGAGTTACTGACAGAAGTGCTCGACCAAGTCTCACGTTCCGGAATTTACAGAGATGGCTATGTGCCAGACATTGGATATCCAGGTTCAGGTTGGGCGCGTAGGCCGGAAGGCTACTACGGAAAATGTCACTACGGGCCTGAAGAAGATATGGGCGTTCATTTTCAATTCAATCTAGATGGGAGCGCTTGGTTGTTTAGCGGTAGGGCCGCGGAAGCTCATGGAGAAGGGGACCCGAAGACATTTTTCTCAAGTATTGTTGCCGGAACAACGACGAAGTTCTTAGCAGTCCTGGGCGAGTTGTACGATCGTGCGAATTATCTCGGAATGGTCGATATTGGTTTAGCAGTGACTGGATTACAAGGTTGCGCTCCTGAACTCACGCGAGATGCGTTCCGTACTCTTCCAAAGTTCAGCCGGCCAGATTATCACAGGACTGCGCGTTCAAATGCGCTTCTCTTAAAAGACGATCCCAAGTCTGTTGCTGCTCGCTTAGTGATGCCACTGGTGGAAGCAATTTCACAAGGCACCGATGATCCGTTCAAAAACCGTTAGAGCACGGTTTATGTGACATTGACCGCGCGAAAGCATCTTTTCATAGCTAAAAAGATGTGGTGGTACAGCCTGATGGAATTAAGGCGCTTTGGTTGTCTTGCATCGCAAGCTTTCATCTTTTCGAGAAGGTAAATACTTGATGCTTACGACCGTTTCTACGCTTCCGTCGTCGCTGGTCCGTACGATTACGCCGTTTTCTCGGTCGTTATAGTTAAGTTGCTTTAAGCCCACTTCCGCAAGAGGAGGCCCCGGTTCTCTTTGGAATCTTACAGAGTCCAAGCGTAGCCCGCTGAATACAATGGTTGGATAAGCCCCAACACAGGAGTACTCTCGGTATTCAACCGAAGCCCTCTCGTCTCCAAACTCGTAGCGACCGAAAGAATCCTTCTTACCTAGCAATCGTTCAACATCAGCGCGAGTTGATTTCAAGGGCACAATCCCGCGCCAGCTCTTGGCTTCCGATTCGTGGAACATCAAGAATAAAAAAAGTGTGAGTAAGAGAATTCGGAGTGACATAAGCTTACTTTACCTCCTCACCAACGGTGGGTGCTTCCAGGGTGGCGTTACAAATATTGCTCTGGATAGCATGAAAGTACATGCTGTACCCTACCTCTGGCTCGCTCAAACGACGGATCCAATCAACTCATTTCTCGGAGCCTACGAAGTTATAAAGTTTCAGGGAGGTAAAAAACCTCCAGTTTATCCCGCAACTCGCGAAGGTAAGTTGCACTGGTTAGACCAACGCATCGACTACATTCAAGATCTAATCAAAGCAGTTCGAATACGCTCTAGAAGATCACCCTAGAATTTGAGAACCCGACAATCGCGACCAATATCTTGGGCGTAGATCGAAAGAACAACATTATCTCCCTCATCCATTGATGACTGTGTAAGGCCGGATGAGTGAGGCGGCTAAGACAACCTGGTGTCACGATACGATCTGGTTTTCCGGCCAAAGCTTGCGGAAAAGAAATTCGTCGTCATTAAAGTTGATGGTGAGAAGTTAGTGTTCAAGGGCTCCGTCCGTCGCGCAAGCAATATTGCTTCCGATTCGTGCAAGGCAATAATCAAAGACTGGAAACAGCAGTAACCTCTTAGCAAGACCCAAGCCAGTCAGCTTGTCGCGTTAATGCCAGACCACGCACTTGGGCACTATCAACTCGGTTTCGCTTTGCTGCAACAATTTTCCAGGCGCACCGAAGCCATTCCACACTTTATGCGAGCAATAGAAATTTGCCCGCACATTACAAAAGCTTATTTCTTTCTCGGCTGGGCACTTGTTAGGGTGGAAAGGGACATACCCCGAGCGAAACTACTTCTCGATGAAATCAAAGAGTTTCGCCCCAATGAGGCAAGGCACCTCGCAAATCTCATCTCGCTCAATGAATCAAACAACTGAAGATTAATTGATCCGTCCGTGAAAGTGGTGAGCCTAACCAATTGGACGCGAAACGCGCCGGTGGCTAATCCAAAGTCTCTCAGAATCGCTAAGCATTGATGGATTCTTTAACAAGGCCTGTCGATCTTCAAGATAGGCCTGCCACGCATCAGTATTCTCTGTATTTACCATGTAAGCCCGGAATTCTAGGGCGGCCGCTCGTTTAAAGTCCCCTTTCCAATGCGCCTGACTCCCCATTACATAAAGTCGATTCGACAAGAGTTGAGCTGTATACCTTCCAATTCTGTAATAGGGGCTAGTCAGCATTTTTTCTAGAGCTTGTGCGGCGAATGTCGCAGCAACTCTCTCGGTTTCCGAATCTATGAAGCTATTCAACTTAATCTCTTCTGAAGTTTCAGAGAAACCATGCGCTTCAACCGCATGATGTCCAACTTCGTGGGCTACCGTCGATGCAACTAAGAAACCGGCGAGAGGGCTAGCGGCAAGCAGTTGAGGTACACCAAAATAAAGGTCATCAGTGTAGAGCGCAATGGTAGCCGGTCTCGTCCCCTTACGCTTTAAGTACGAACCACAATAGAGAAATCCGCTAAGAAAGGCTGGCATGTAAGTGACATCAGGGTCGGCCGGATTGTGGTCTAACAAGCGCACACACTCTAAACCTTCGAGGAATCGGGGGTCGATCCATGACAGGGCTCTGCGAACGTGCCGCACCGTCAATCTCGGAAACCGTCTGGTAGCGAGTTCGAATCGCATTCCGTCGATCATAATGGTGGTAGTGGTTGGCGCCTGTGAATTGTCTGCATGCACGGGCCACAAACGACCATAATATCGATTAGATATATACTAGGAGTCGTTATGGTTATTATCGCTTGACCGAGTTCCCCGATTGCCCGTAGTCCCGCACGCGAACCGGCTCTCCTGCTACCTTGTTCTCTAAACCACTTGAGATCTTGGTCGGGTCCGATCTTAAAACCATTCGGACCGATGTGCGGCTTTACCGCCCACCCCTCTGGAACTGGAGCCGGTTCTGTTGGCACAAGCTCTGGTGGCGCCGGCTCCTGCCAAACATTTGGCGGTTGCGATGGGTTCCAATGATATAGCGGATTGAGTCCTCCAAATACTGGCGTAATAGGTTGTTGAACGGGCCGAAAAATACCTGCACCCAAGGTCAGCTCTCCTCCGGATTCTGGGCGGCGCTCGGGTCGACGAGGGCGCCGCTTGCCCTTTCGCTTAGTACCTGCAAACGACATCGCGTAGGTTTCCATCATCGTTTCGAATACTCCTGCTTGCAGTTCTTCGCCACTAAAGGTCGCGTGAAATCCATCGGGCAATAGAAAGTCGCCGACTGGAGTGCGGAAATTGAAACCCGAATTTCCCTCGGCGTCAGCGGCGAAGGGATCGGTCAAGAATATTTGGCTCTCTGTGCGCCCGCTTGAGAATCTTGCCTCGGCAATAACCGCTCTCGGCCCACAGTCATTATTCGGGCAAGGCACAACCGCCTCTTGCGTCAGAAACCGACAATCGTACTGAGCGCCATCGACCGTGCATCCGTAACCACTCTGCTCTATACCCAGCAGACCCGGCTTGAGAAATTGGACTTCACTCTCGCCGGTGGCATTGCCGCCACCGTCTGCGGGAAACGGATCCTGAAGTCCGGCATCTATTCCATTAGGATCGAGCGTGCCACTCCACTCCACCGGACCGACGCTTCTCATCGTCGCCTCGTCGCCAGTTACCGGATCGGAAAAGCGCCAGAATGCCTCCAGTGTCGTGTGATTATAATTGGTTGTGAATTGCCCCACCCGCTCATCTCCCGCATAAGCGTAATTCGCATTTAGCAGACCCTGCCCGTTGTACTCAGAAATGATTCTGCCACCGAGCACACTGGAACGCAGGTAATAAGCTATCGCGGGAAAATCCGTCATCACTACTCCGTTCTCGGTGAAGTCCCGCTCATAGCGCACCACTTCGCCATCGCCGTCATAACTTTGGGAGTTGGCGAAAACATCGGTAACCATCCCGCGACCGCCGGCGAAATATTCGGTGTAGCTTCTCGTCATGCTCACGCTCACGTCGCGCCCAGCCGCATCGAAAGTCCATGCAGCGGGATGATAAGGATAATTGTAAGGCGATTCCTCGTTGCGGGAAATCACGTTCCCGTTCGCGTCATAACTCCACTTGATATTTCGATTAGACGATTGATTGTAAGTCTCAGTAGCCGTGTCGCTGCGAGCCCAATAACGATCGGTGCTGGCTGAAAGGTTACTCCACGCGTCGTATCCAGTGCTCTGGCGATAAGGGCCGTCGGCAGTTCCACCACTGATGTTATTGATGAAATTGCGCGCTTCAGTACCGGAATAAGCCTCATTAAGACGGCCAGCAAAATCATACCCGTATGCGCGATCGCGAATGCTGTTACTGACACTTTGATCCTGGGCAAATTTGGTCTGGCTGCTGTCGTAATACTGATAACTGGTTGCCAAACGAGGTGAAGAATTCAAATTAAGATTGGCGCTGCTGACACGGAGGCGATTGTCGTATCCAAAGCTCGCATTGGTACTGTTGCCGTAAGACGCAGCCTTCACGGCTCCCCAAGCGCGATACTGCAAGTTCGAAACAAAGGTGGTGGGCGTCCCGGAATTTGACGCGCTGACGCTAGTAATCCTGCCGGTGCTGTCAAAACCATTCGTGTAAACAATCCCCGAATGCTGGTCGGTGACTGTTCTCACTTCGTTGGCGAGATTGTATTCGTAAGCAAGCGTGAACGTTCCTGACAGACCATTGAACTGTCGCGATTCTGATTGCAGCCGCGAAAGTGAATCGTAAGAGTAATCGACGCGACCTGAACCGTCCGTCATCCAGCGTCGGTTTCCCGCAGCGTCATAATCCAGGCTGACGTTTCCTGTTGCTGAAACTCCGGTCGGGAGGGTCTGTGGATACGTGATTGAAGTGAGCAAATGCCGCCCGTTATAAGCAAGCGTCGAGGTTACACCCCGTCCGTCGCTGACCGAAGCAATTGTGTCGTCATTATTGTAAGCCCTTGTCGTGTACGTGGGATTGCCGCTCTGATCCTGCTGTTCCGGCACGTGCTTCTTCCACACCCGACCATAACCATCGTAATCGATCGTAGTGTCCTGGTAACCGCCGCCGCCATTTTCTGCGCCCGCCCATTGACGCACCAGCGTCACCTGATCACGAGCGTTGTAGGTATTGACGGTGGTTGAGTACACCGTCCCGTCACCATTAAGCGCCTCTGACAACGGCTGCTCAAAGAGAATCTGCGTTTTCCACACCCGTCCCAGCGCATCGAAGATCGTTTTCTGGCGACGACTGACTTCGTCCCGGGTCACGACGATCTGTCCGCCCGAACAACTGCATCCTTCATAACTAGCTTCTTTGAAGGTCACGTCGTTCGGATTGCTCGTTGTGCTGGGATTAATTGTCAGCAGCGGCCGGCCCTTCCAATCATAGGTCTGCTGCGTATACACCCATCCTCCCTGTCCCGTTTGGGCGTTGTAAGCATCATCGCCCGCAGGAACTCCGCTGCCGTCCGTCTGCGTCGGGTTCGATTGCTGCACCACCCGTCCCATTGCGTCGCGATAGAACAGTTGCACGTTGAAGCCGCCTTCAGGCCGCGCCGTCACTGCCGACAAGTCATGTCCCGCGCCGTCAAAGTACCGGATCGAGTACGCTTCATCGGCGACGTTACTGACTGTCGAGTAACTGGCCACATAATCACCGCCATAGATGTATCGCGTGTAAGCCCCGTTGTTTGTGGTCGTCACGCGCAGGACCCGCGCCGCATTATCGTACAGATAGGTTTGTTTCAACCCGTTTTGATATTGCCCCGGATTGCCCGGCGGCGGGCCGACGGACTGCATCTTCAGGCCAGTGTCGAAGTTATATTGCACAGAGGAATTATTACCGTCAGCGTCCGTCGCCGTCGTCACGTATGCGAACGTCTGATGGTCGACGTTATCTGAGAACCAGTCGCCATAGTGCAGCGACGCGTAATGCTGGCTCGCGTCAATGGTGAAGGTCAACGAGCCGTTGATGTCATAACCAAAGTGGTTTTCCGTCTTCGCAGTTTGGTTGCTGTCGTTCACATCCCATCGCACGACCTTCGTTAAGTTGCCTCGGCCCGCGACAAAACCGAGACCGTAATTGTAGTCGTCATGTTGGGTGGATGGGGCGGTGGTGTTCTCAAGATTTGCAGTTTCGTCGTAAACATAAGTCGACTTGGCCATCAGCGTGGAGGCACCCTGATAGAGAAGCGTCGCCCGTGGCAATCCAATGAGCCGGCGATACTCATTGAGGTAATCTCCGGTCAGATTGTAATCCGTGTGCGTGCGGCGCAGGACGTTCGCCGGGTCAGCGGCATACTCAGAGACTTCATTCGGCAGGCTGCAACTGGTGCCGCTCGGCAGGGTGAAGGTTTGATAACCGGCCACCGTGCGACTGTGGTTGCTGTTGTCATACACGTCGTGCATCGTTGCGCGAGCATTCGTCGGGTAGTTGTCGTTGCTATTGTCGCGATCCCATTGCGTGTCGGTTTGCCTTTGCACCGTAAGTGCATGATCAGGATCTTTCCTTCCCCACGTTTCAGTATGCGTAACCAATCCCCTCTGCCAGCCGGTCCCGTACGTTTCTTTGTAGATCGTTCCATCCGGCGAAGTGACCGTATGAACGCCTCCTTCCAATCCGAATTGAGTTTCCACGAAAGAGCCCAGACCATTGATGCCCGTCCAATTCTCAGCCGACACACGCGCGGCCGTGATTCGCGGACAGTCATTCGTCGCGCCGTTGTAGATGTAAGTGAGCGTCATTCGCGCCGATGTGTCGGATGGCGTGGCGTAGCGACGAATCTCCCGCACCTGGCCATCGCCGTTGTATTCGAAATTGTAGCTTGAACCGTCATGCAAATTGACGCTTTTCAACATCGGCGGTTGTTCGTTTACGTAGGTTCCTATGACACCTGACACGGCCGGAGTCATGCTAACCGAGAGAGTCCAGCCAAACGTCACCCACTGGTGCGGCTGTGATTGACCGGCCCAACTCTGCTCGATCGAAGTCAGGTTTGAGTTTGAATCATATTTGAACTCAATTCTTCGATTGAGAGTGTCCCAGATGTATCTGATGTCGCCAAAGTTATAAGCGACCGTGATCAAATTGCCGTTGCGATCTTCGATTGCCGTGCAGTGCAGCTCATCTTCAAAAGCCGCGTAGGTCATCACCGTGCCGTCTGGGCTCCGCAAAGTGCTGGTTGCGCCGACGGTTAGTTGCAGGTATGTCGAATCGAATGATTCATAAACGTTCGAAGCGCCCAGTTGTCTAAGCTGTGTCCGTCCGGATGGAGTAATTAACAAGTAAACAGTCTTTCCCAACGCGGCGTCGAAGAAAGGCCCGCGAATAGAGGGAAAACCCAGACGAAAGCCCGGACTGGGATTGCCGTAGTCCTCATCAAAATAGGTGTAAGGCCCTGAGCGCGTCCAAACCATCGATGAGTACGAAAGACTCAATCCCAAGTCCAGACCCGCGCGACCGGGCAGGCTTATCAGCGGCAGACCCCATTCACAATCACGAGTACGTACCTGGTTACCGGTTTGATTAAAAAGATCGACTTGGGCAGTAGCCAATGATGAAGCATTGGCCGACGGCGAGCCACTCGCTGTCAACACTGAGATGATGCGTCCAAATTCTGCTGACTGCGCAAACGCGCGACGGACGCTCGCGCGGCCGATTGACGGGACATAACCCTCCCAGAAAGCCCAACCGCTCGGATCGGGCTCGCGCATGAGATATGTCTTGTAGAGGTCATAAACGTACCAGTGATCGTTTCGATTGCGTCCTGCGTACGTGGCGGACTCGAACAATGTCCTTCCTAGTTCATCCATCGTGAGCGCCAGCGCACCATGCGCATAAGCGGAACGATTAATGTCGGCCCAATAGTTGGCTTCGTCGGTTTGCGGCGAACGAGCGAGCGACGATTGGTGAGCGGTATTCACGAACTGATCCGCAGTGCCAATGAATTTGATGTCGTCGATGTCGCCGGTGTACCCGTCTGCGGCGTTGCTATCGCAAACCAGCCGTAACACATGCTGGCCCGCCGTCAATGAAACTGTTCGGTTTATGTAACCCCAGTCGCTGGCCCCCCCGGGTATTTGAATGGAGCCCGTGATATCGACACCGTCGCTTTCAAGGTGGAAGTTTCCGCCGGGCGCGTTCCAATACCACGTCTTCGCTTGCAGCACATAAGAACCGCTCTGCGCTACATTGACTGTGTATTTCATCCAGTCTCCAGCTTGCGATAAAACCAAATGGCTGTTGTTGTAGCCGACCGATTTGTAGATATCTACGCTGGTTGGCTGGCGGAACGATGGCACTGGGTAGCCCGCTTGATCGTAATCCTGACCGTACGATCCGGCCGTGGTGTCGTGATAAGCGACCTCTGCCCCGCCTTCGTCATAGTTTTCGACTTCTATGGTTCCCGGGATCGAGATCGCCGTGCCGCCAAAAGGAGTACTCGAGGAGCCAGTACCGTAAACTTCAATCTCCACCCAACCCACCCACGATGGACTCTGGGTGGTGTTTACGCGCAGGTAGCGAACGCTGCTACTGGTAAAAGTGAGTTCCAGCCATTGCCCGCTTTGCGTGTTCCCACTGAGCGTGCCCAGCAAAGCCAGGTTCGCCGTCGTCGTTCCACCATAGATTTGATGTGTGGTAGCACCGGCGGGATCTTGCAGCACGAGCAGTCGCACTTTTGAGACTGTGTACAGTTGACCTAAATCGAGCTGCACCCACTGTGGTGCGAAACCATCGGCGACCCAGCAGGTCCCCAAACTGTTATCGATTACATTGCCGGCGACATAGTTACTGTACGTTTGCGAAGCGATGGCACTAACCGGTTGAATCTTGGGATCGTCAACGGGCGCCGTCGAGGGACTTGAGGCAAAAGAGCCCCGGCGTCTGCTCGCGTGGTGCGCCCAACTGCGACGCGAATTACCTGGGGTGATGGTTCGCGCAAG
>DATLVM010000567.1:0-2774 GCA_035577445.1 Pyrinomonadaceae bacterium | reverse complement strand
CGCGCGGCCGGATTACCATGGCGCTTTAGCTGCTCAACCACTTCGTCGGCGATCGCCTGCACCTGTCGCCGATTTGCGCCGGTGCAGATGACGAAGAAATCGGTAAAGGTCGCGATGCCGCGCAAATCCAGAACAGTCGGCTCGATCGCTTTCTTTTCAGAAGCCGCGTACAGCGCCCGCGTCACGCGCTCATCCAGTTCCGAGAATTCAAGGGGACCCGCCGGCGCCTGCGATCCAATCGCGGCGGCCTGCACTTCAGGACTTAAAGATTTTTCTTTTAACTTCTGACTCATTCAGTTTTTGTACAACCTATGTTTCTCAATGTAATCGGCCACTGTTGGCGGCATCATTGTCTTCAATCCTTCAACATCACCTGCTCGGGCCAGCGATCGAATCGTCGTAGCCGACACATCAACGTTAACGACGTCTGTTATGAAGACGCGCGGCGCCGCCGTTTCTTCCGACACTCTCTCCATGTCGATCGCGCCTTTGTCTCTTAGGCCTCTTAAATCAACCACATTCGCTTCAGCCGGCGCCGGGGCAATTTCATAACCTGGCCGTGTCACTACGATCAGATCACACAGTGTCAAAAGCTTCTGCCACTCGAACCACGTAGTGATCTCGTTCCACGAATCAGCGCCGATCAAAAAGAACAACTGCTGATCCGGTTTCAGCATACGAGCGATCGTATCGACAGCGTACGGACGATCGGGCGAATCGAGTTCGACGGTTGAGATAAGCAATCGCTGATCCGCTTGCGTAGCCAACGCCAACATGCCAAAGCGATGAAATGCCGACGTTATGTTTGCGTTTCGCTTGTGCGGCGGCACCCACGCCGGCACGAACCACAACTCATCGAGTTCAAAGAACTTCAGCACTGCGCGCGCCGCTTCGATGTGGCCGTTGTGTACCGGATCGAATGTGCCGCCGTAAATCGCTACACGTTTCAAGGTCATCAGATGATCATGCGTCGATCATCGCGAACTGCTAACGAGCAGCTCATCATCCGCAGTTATTTGCGGCAGTTTTTGCGCGCGATGCTGCTCGACTTTTCTGCCGACGAACTGAATTAACTCGCGAACGCCCTCACCAGTCACGGAAGAAATCGCGAAGAACTGTCGCGCATCTTGTTGCGCGCGCTCTTTCAAACTCTGCAGTCGCTCCGGCTCATCGAGGGCATCGATCTTCGTCGCGACGATGATCTGATCGCGCGCACCGAGCTGAGCATCATACGCCGCCAATTCTCGATTGATAACTTCATAGTCGCTCACCGGATCGCGCCCTGAGACGGACGACACGTCGACCAGGTGAAGCAACAGACTTGTGCGCTCGACATGACGAAGAAAACGATCTCCGAGTCCATGACCCTCATGCGCACCTTCAATCAAACCCGGAATGTCAGCGACAACGAAAGTGCGGAACTCGCCGAGGTCCACTACGCCAAGGTTCGGCTCGAGCGTCGTGAATGGATAATCAGCGATCTTCGGCTTGGCGGCTGAAACCGTCGAGATAAAGGTCGACTTCCCAGCGTTCGGGAAACCAACCAGACCAACATCGGCCAGCAACTTTAACTCGAGCTGTAACTCGAATTCGTCGCCTTCGCTTCCTTCCTGATGATAACGCGGCGCCCGATTCGTTGAAGTCGCAAAGTGCGCATTGCCAAACCCGCCGCGACCACCGCGCGCGGCAAGCCATCGTTGACCGTCTTCTTCAAAATCGAAGAGCAGTTCGTTCGTGTTGGGATCGAAGACTTGCGTACCGACAGGAACACGAACAACCGCGTCAGCACCTTCTTTGCCGGATCGATTGCTGCCTTCGCCGTGCAAACCGCGACCGGCCACGTGCAGAGGGTTGTAGCGTAAATGCAGCAGCGTGTTCACCGATAGATCAGCAATGATCAAGACATCACCGCCGCGACCGCCGTCGCCGCCCGACGGACCGCCACGCGGAACAAATTTTTCACGCCGAAACGCAGTCACGCCGTTGCCGCCGTGGCCGCCTCTAATCTGAATTTTGGCTCGATCGATGAACATGTACTTCGGCGCGCACGCATCCGTGCGTGCGGTACACCGGCATCCTTGCCGGTATTCTTCAAACAAAGCGAGCAGGGATGCTCGCGACCCGCCGACAAGATGTCGGCGCTCCTCCTCCAACAATCAAAAATGCGACCCCGCTGAAACAACTTCGGCGCAGGATCGCATTGTTGTGACTAACGCTATTGACAATTCTTCTTCTATGACGCTGGGGCTGCCGCAGTCTCGGGATAGACGCTAATGAATTTCCCCGAGCGGCCTTTGTCTTCAAATTTCACGAAGCCGTCGATCATCGCGAACAACGTATCGTCCTTACCACGACCGACGTTTTTGCCGGGTTTCCACTTCGTGCCGCGCTGCCGCGCGAGAATGTTCCCGCCCAACACGCGCTCGCCGCCAAATTTCTTGAGTCCCAACCGCTGCGAATTCGAGTCGCGACCGTTACGGGATGAACCTACGCCTTTTTTATGAGCCATAACTAATACCTATCCAATCGATTCAATCTTCAAAGTTGTATATCCCTGGCGATGTCCCTTGGTGCGTTTATATTGTTTGCGACGCTTCTTTTTAAAGACGATGATCTTCTCACCGCGTCCATGATCGACCACCGTAGCCGTGACTTTTGCGCCATCGACCAAAGGCGCGCCAACTTTCTCGGCGGTAGCCAGTACTTCCAGGTCGACCGACGCGCCCACTTCGCCCTCAATTGAGGGAACACGGACTTTTGCGCCTTTTTCTACG
>DATLVM010000566.1:0-14058 GCA_035577445.1 Pyrinomonadaceae bacterium | reverse complement strand
ATGTTCTTTGCGATCCTGATCATCATCGCCGTCTTTCTGCCGGTCTTCACGCTCCAGGGCATCGAAGGCAAATTGTTCAAGCCGCTGGCCTACGCGGTTACGTTCTCGATGATTGGATCGATGTTGATGGCGCTTTGCATTGCGCCGATGCTCTGCGCGCTCTGGCTGCGTCTGCGCAAAGGCCCCGTCCGCACCAATCCCATCATCGGATTCTTCAAAGGGATTTACGTTCCGGTTCTCAAGTGGGCCATTCGTCATAAGGTGCTCACGCTGACTATCGCCGCCCTCTTGTTGGTGTGGAGCTTCGCTGATGTCTTCATTATTGGGAGTGAATTCCTGCCCACGATTGACGAAGGAAACATGCTGGTGCGCGCCACCATGCCCGCGAGTATCTCGCTCACACGAGCAGTCGAGATCTCGTCGCAGATTGAAAAAACGCTTCGCGAATTTCCCGAAGTCGAAACCGTCGTCGCTAAGATCGGCCGCGCCGAGTTGGGCGGCGATCCTGAAAGCGTCAGCAATGACGAACTCTATGTTCGGCTGAAACCGAAGTCTCAATGGACGACTGCCAAGACCAAGGACGAGCTGGTCGATAAGATGCGTCAACGTGTCGAAGGCTTCCCGGGCGTGAAATTCAACTTCTCGCAAGTCATTCAAACTCGAAACGACGAACTCATCTCAGGCATCAATGCGCAGATCGCCGTCAAGATTTTTGGCGAGGATGAAGACACGCTGCGACAGCTCGCTGATCAGATACGGGATGCAATGTCGCACGTTCGCGGCGTCGAGGATTTGGCAGTCGAGCAATCGGCCGGCGAAGCGCATCTGGAGATCGACGTGAGCCGCGATCAGATTGCCCGTTACGGCTTGAACATCGCGGACGTGCTGGAAGTTGCCAAGATCGCCATCGGCGGCGACTCGGCTACCGATGTACTTGAGGGTCAACGTCGCTTCGCGATCTTCGTCCGGCTGAAAGAAGACTATCGTAATCAGGTCGAAAAGTTGGGCGACATTCTGATCGCCGCGCCGGTTGGCGGCAAGATTCCGCTGAGCCAGTTGGCGACCTTCAAATTATCCAGCGGCGATTCGCTGGTCACGCGTGAAAATTCTCTGCGCCGTTCGGTGGTCATGTGCAACGTCAAGGGCCGTGACATCGGCAGCTTTGTGCACGACGCGCAGCAAGCAGTCGCCCTGCAAGTCAAAACTCCGCCGGGATATTTCATAACCTGGGGCGGCCAGTTCGAAAACGCGCAGCAAGCTACGCGACGATTGTTGATTGCGATTCCGATCGCGCTGCTGCTCGTGTTCGTGCTGATTTATTCTTGCTTCAATTCGCTGCGCAACACACTTACGATCATCTTCAACATTCCGATCGCGCTGGTCGGCAGCACGACTTTTCTTTTGATTTCAGGATTCCCTCTGAGCGTCCCGGCCATCGTCGGATTCATCGCCGTCTTTGGCATTGCCGTGCAAAACGGGATGGTCATGGTCTCTTACATCAACAAGCTGCGCGATCGAGGCATGGAGTTACACGAAGCCGTCATCACCGGCGCCAGCGTGCGTTTGCGTGCCGAACTGTTGAGCGCTTTGATCGGCAGCATCAGCCTGATTCCATTTATTATTTCTTCCGGGACCGGCGCTGAAATCGAAAAGCCGCTCGCGATCGTCGTGGTCGGAGGGCTGGTCACGCGCCCCATCAAGATCGTGATTTTGCCCATGATTTATGAATGGGTGGAGCGTGGTGCAGAGCGGCGCGCTATGACGTCTGGGTGATTCAGCGCGGAACGTCTGAGTTGGCCCGGCGGAGCGAATCACTCATCACTCATCACTCATCACTCATCACTCATTACTCATTACTCATATTTGTTCCCGCCACTCGGTTGCGGTGGCTCACAACCTTGAAGCATTTGCGGCACTGAAATTCCCACTCCCGGCAAACTATCCCAACTCGCATCACCCGGCTGCACGCGAACCATGTATGCCCAGTGAGCCGTCCGCTTATCATTGCCTGACGACATCTGCATTTCCAAACTCCATCCGCTGCGATGTTCCACTGCACAACCGATACCGATGGTGGCCGACCGAGACGAAGAAGTGAGGCTCGGAATAAAGGTCAAGTGAACCCGTCCCTCCGGTGTGATCGTGCCAAGCATGCTGAAGCAAACCGGACGTGAGGCCGGCCCTTGCTGAGGTGTTTCTTCTCCGCTTTGTCGGATCAACGTGGCTGAAACGCCCCAGAAATAGCCGTTGCCGTAGCCCGTGACGTGCCAAACCGTCTGATCAACGACCCACGTGAGGGTGTTATTCTCCGGGTCAAGTTGCAGGGCCGATAGATTCTCTGGTGGGACATACCAATAAGTATCCTGTAACCAACTCCAATCGGAGCGATTCGGATCCACATGTTCAGCCATTTATTCGCTCCTTCCAGTGGGGTCTCAACTTTAAGAGCAGTGACTCGCCGCATCACGGCGTAGTTGACCAGACGGCGCGAATGAGAATCACGCATCGCCGAACCAAGTGTCAGTACCCGGAGCGATAGCGACGGGATCGACACGCAAGTTTCACCTTGATCAGGTCGCTATCGCTCCCCGTACTGACACGCCCCGTCACTCGCGTCCAATGGTTGTCGCGCGCAGGTAGTAGTCAGAAAGCCTCACGAACGATAATGCTCGATAGCATACCTGAGCTTTGGCAGTAGTTTCTGTTCAAGATCAATCGCACTTTCGTAATACGTTATTCTCAAATGACTGACATCGAAATGAATCTTCGTCCCTGACTTGGCGACAAGAATTATTTCTTCTGATCTATTGCCAGTCCCATGCGCATATCCCAATTCATAGTAGACATTTGGCCTTTCGACCGTTAAGTCGAAGATCAGAAATTCTGCATCCTCGATTGCTCTTAGTATTTGGACTGGAATTGGGCCAGAATCCTGGATGTCATCAACTCGCACGGCCTTCAATCCAGCCACGGTGCAGGCTCTCTTGATTGATTGAAAGGTATCAGACAAGTGACTGGGAAGATCGAACGCCATTCCGACGAAGACGTTCCCCTCGACAAAATCACCATAGTCGTCACGTTTTGCATTACCAACATATGCTGATTCTCTCCAAGTCTCATCTCTGCCCATAAAGGACGCTCCTTCACCTGTACCCAACTAAGTAATAGGAACCGTTCCGTCTAAGCCTCTCATATGCATCTTATGCGGAACGTTCAACGGCCGAATTATACTCGCCATTCTCGGTGGGGCGACAGAAATAGCGGCGAGACGCCTCGCTCATCTCGCCGCCTAAAGCTGAGTGGAACGCAGGGGACTCAACCACCCCCCGTGAGGAACTCAGCTTAATCTGACAAGTAGTTCTCTATGTCTTGGCTTTGCACAAAAAGTCCTACCTGAAACTGGATGTCTGAAAACTCTCTCAGGTTGGGAAGGGTGGTTTACCCCCGCTCTCTCTTTTTTCTCAAGCGATCTCGCCATTCAAAGTGCGGGGGCAAGCCACCCTTCCAGACCTGAGAGATGATTCTTGATCCAATTTCCTTTCATCAACTTTTTAGGCCAAAGCCCTACGCCTTTGTGTTTGTGCCTCCACCTTTCTTCTTTCGTGGCTTGCGCTCACTCTTGCGGGTGCCGCCTAACTGATCGTATTCGTCGAGTCCTGCCCAAACTGGGCGCGAGAGCCGGCGCGGCCTCGCACACAGATGTCGTTAATCTGGCGCGGTTGATTGTTAACGGCGTTGACGGCCGCCGTCAGTTGCGTGCGCAAGTCGTTAGCCGTCGCCCGCGCTGCCACAAAGCCTGTCATGATGGTTTTGAATTGGTCGCGGGTGATGTCGCCCAACGCCAAATTGGGATTCGCATCCCACACGCGGACCAAGGTCTCGCCATCAGCCTGCACGCTATCGAAAGACATTGATTTAGCCATACCAGTTGTCCTTTCCCCGTTTTGAGGGTTGGTTAAAGGACGCGGTCGCGAATTGTGAAGCCGCAACGGTGTCGCGGTTAGGGGCGACCAAAGAAGAGCCGCGTTAGCTCTTCACGAAATTAGTGCGAATGGCGAATGAATCAGATTACCAGCCGTAAATAACGGCTACCATGCTTATGTAGCCTTGCCCAAAAGTCCCCGGCTACGCCGGCTGATGTGCGGAAGCCCTTTGGCCTTCCGGCAAGTCTGTCCTCTCGATTTTGGGCTACGCCCAATGTGTTGAGGCGAAGCCCCTAACTTCATTGGAACCGGACCGGAAGCGCAGAGCGCTTCCGCACATCAGGCGGCACAGCCGCCGGCGTGAATCACTCTTTAGGCTAGCCTGCTTACGACTACGGCCATCATGCTCAGAACGACGGCGGCCTGTCTCAGAACGACGGCTGGCACTCTCACAACGACGGCTGCCATGCTCAGGACCACTGCCGCCATTCTCTGGATATCGACTGCCTGCCTTAGAACGACCGTGGCCAATCTCACATTGACGACTGCATATCTCAGGACGACGGCTGTCTTGTCTCACAGTTCCGGTGTCCCGAATAACAATTAAGACGAGGAGCCGAGAGTCTCGGATCGGATGCTTAACTGTCCGTTACGTGACCTCTAACTTCTAACCTCTAATCTCTGCTTTATTTGGTTTCGGGTATCAAGATCTGCGAGAGGACCGGGAGGCCCAAAACCACCTGCTTGATGACGGCTAAATATCAAAGTTAGGAAGGCGTGTCAATATTTTTGCGGGTTTCTTCTACCCATCATCCACTCTGTACCTGCTGCGCCTAAATTTCCTCGGCTTTGGCGTCGGATCCACGTGCCCGTGTCCAGATAACTGGTCTTACAGCTTAATCGCTCTGGCGATGGTAAGTTCAGTCTCAAACGTGGATTAGAGGCACCAAGCTCGCACGAATGAAACCGCGCCAACGGTCCTACTCATCGTTCATCGAATATGCCGACGAGGCATCGTGACTTGTCTGAAAGTAGTGCTCATCAAAAGCAAAGAGTGACAGGAACAAACTTCTTCCTGTCACTCCCTGGCTGGATCGTGGTTCCAGCGTGTCTACGATTCTGCCTCGTCCAGTTCTCGCATTTTTTCGCGTATCAAATCCCTCGGACTCTTGCGCGAGCCGGTATCAGCTTCTGACTCCTCGCGACTGGAACGTTCGCTATCATCCCCGGCGTGGTCTGGCTTTTTGAGGCTCGAGATCTGTTCTCTCAATCTAGCCGCTCGATCGGCTCGGGCGGCTTCGTCATCATTCGGCATAACTCCTCCTTCGTCATGATTCTCACCTCCTTTGGAGGCAATGACAAGGAACTCGCCTATGCTTATTTTTTCTTCAGCGCCGCGATCTGTGCGCGCCAGTGAGTAGCTTTCGACTCGGTTGAATCGGCCGTGGCGACCAGCGCGCTCTTTACTGCGGTTAATTCCTTACCCTTGGGACGCCGAGTGGCAAAGGCTTCGTTTGTTACATCGTAAATCTGTCTACGGAAGCTCTTGGCCGACGCTGTCAGTTGTCCCAGATCCCTGAATTTCGGAGAGGTGCCTTGGAAAAAGGTCTCCTGAAACCAATGATCAGTGACAACATCGTGCCAGCTTAGATACCCGCCCTTGAGAACCTGACGGGGCTTCTTGATTGATCCCGTGTGGCTGTATCGATCGGCTGGATTAAGATCGGTCGCGAAATATTTTGGAGTATAGAAGTCTGAGACGGTCACTCCGTTTATGCGGTAAGCAAATTGAACGGCCTCACTCGGGTCGCAGGGTTCGACTAAAAACTCCACCCGTCCCTGACCGGGTTTCGGTGATTGACCTTCGGTTAACCGCCGGCCAAACGGGTCAACCAACATCTCGATCATTTCATGGCTCGCTGTCAGCGACCAGCCACTCTCCGCTGTCACCAGGGAAAACGGCTGACCGTCCTTATCCTCATGCACGCCAGCGGCGCCAGGTGTGTCGATATTGTCTTCGATGATGATCGGCCAGGTACCCATGGGAACATCTTCCAGTCGGTCGAACGCGTCCACCGTTGACTGGACATTCCAAACTGGCGCCAGATCTCGCAGCGCCTGCTTCTGAAGGGCCGCGCTGACGCGGCTTAACTCTGCAAAAGAAATACTATTGGTCTCTGAAACGAGAGCGACGTGACGTAGAATCATTTTTGAGATTCTCCTTTCAAAACGGGGGTTATGGGTTAGTTCGGGTTTTGAGGCGACAAATCCCGAGCGTTGTTTGCACAGGTTCAAGTTATTCAGCAAAACAGTTGCCGATGTTGAGCTGCTATATATAATGCGCAAGACTTTCGAAACGTTTCACAGTTAGCTGACTGGGCCGCACCAGTCGATTTAACAACTCTTTACAATTAAGGGGATTGACAGGTTCTGGGGCCGCCTTTAGAATTCGCCTTACTTCACTTCGCCGAGGAGCGACATGAGTCTCGTAAAAATTATCGTTATCACGATCGTGATCATCCTCAGCTTCCTGTTCTTTGGGCGGTTCTTGTTCTAACCTGCCCACGCATGGGCCGCTGGCCGAATTCTTCCAATACATTTGCGCTCACGATCTGCTCGGTCGCTGTCTTTCTGCTTGTCTGCGCGCCTTTACCGACCAGGGCCCAGGAGCCGGACGAGGTTCTGCGCGTCACGACCGATCTGCTTCTCTTCCCCGTCCGCATCCGGGACCGCCACGGACAGGCCATCAACGGACTAACGAAGCAAGAGCTGTCACTGAAAGATCGAGATCATGTCACGAGTGATTTGTACCTGACGCAAGGCGTCGATCGCGTCGCGTTACTCTTTGCATTGGACCAGTCAGGAAGTGTTCGTCAGATCGTTTCGCAACAGCGAGATGCCGCGATCGCCTTGTTCGAGCGATTTGGCGATAAGTCCACCGTCGCGGTGATGCGATTCGCTGAGCAGCCTTCCATCACCAGCCCCTTCGGCCGCGAACACGCTGCGACGCGCGCAGCCTTCGAGGTGGCCGCGATTCCCAATCATCGGACGGCAATCTTCGACGCGGCGAAAGCAGCCGTCGAGGCTTTCGATCAACTTCCGCGTGTGCGATCCGAACGGCATATCGTGATCCTGATTTCTGACGGTCTGGACAACGCCAGCCTCACGAGACCTGAAGCCGTTGTTGAGATGGCCCGGGCAAAGCGTGTATCGTTTTACATTGTCCACTTGCCGTTACTGGAGCCGCGCGATGGGCGACTGGCTATTCGCTCTCCGTCGAACGGTTTTCGTGAACTGGGAGAGAAGACTGGCGGGAAGTACTTCCTGGTTGGCGACGCACAGGCGACGCTCAAAGCTCGTAACCAAGTGGACTTGTCAAAGGTCTTCAACGAAATTGAGAATGACTTAAGGAGTCAGTATCTGCTGGGATTCTATCTCAACGAAACGGCGAATGATGGCGCAAAACACCGGTTCGAATTAGCGGTTCCCGACGGGGTTGAGTATCAAGTCATCGGTTCTGGTTATTCGAGGACCCATCCGTTCTTTGTTGAGCGTCCGCGGCCGGCGTTGGCTCCCAACAGGTGATTAGCAAACTATGACACGACCAGAGGGTGAGGGCTTACGAAAAATTCGACGTGCGCTGATTAGCGTCTCTGACAAGACTGGCATCGTTGATTTCGCGCGCGAGCTGAAAGGGTTCGGCGTCGAGATCATCAGCACCGGCGGCACCGCCAAGGCCCTGCGCGAAGCCGGCATCAAAGTCCGCGACGTCTCGGACGTAACCGGATTTCCCGAGATGATGGACGGCCGCATCAAGACGCTCCATCCGAAGATTCACGGCGCGCTCCTCGCGCTACGCGATAACGATGATCATCTGGCCGCGATGAAGCAGCACGATATCGAACCCATCGACATGGTCGTGATCAATCTCTATCCGTTCGAACAAACGGTGATGACCGGCGCGACGTTAGACGAAGCTATCGAACAAATAGACATCGGTGGTCCGGCGATGATTCGTTCTGCCGCGAAGAATTTCCGAGATGTGACCGTGATTGTTTCGGCGGAACATTACACAGCAATCGGGGAAGAGATGAAGCGGCAACAAGGGGCGATTAGCTCCGCCACGCGTCAGAAATTAGCGCGGCACGCTTTTGGCCTCACTGCGTCTTACGACATGCGAATCTCCGGTCATCTGACGTCGGCGCTTCTCGACATTGATGGAGCGCGCTCACACGGAATTTTTGGTGGCGGTGGCGGCACCAGTTTCAGCCGGATCTTCGCACAACGAGCAGCGCAACAGATGAAGTCGCTCGTCGATCGGGGGATGTTACTGCTGCAAAAGAAGGGTGATCTGCGTTACGGAGAGAACCCTCACCAAAAGGCGGCGCTGTATGACGTTGGCGGGGACCATGGCGTCGCTAATGCTGAACTGCTTTCCGGCAAAGAGATGTCTTTCAACAACTATGTTGACGCAGACGCAGCGTGGCAACTGGTTTGTGACTTCGATGAGGTGGCCTGCGCGATTATCAAGCATACGAATCCGGCCGGGTGCGCGTCGGGCGCAACCAGTGAACAGGCATATCGTCGCGCGCTCGCTGGTGATCCGGTTTCAGCTTTTGGAGGCGTCGTCGCCTTTAATCGCAAGGTCGATGTTGAAGCTGCGCGCGCGGTCATCGAAATTTTCACTGAGGTAATCATCGCGCCTGATTACGAAGAAGACGCGCTTGAAGCACTGAAGACGAAAAAGAACTTACGCGTATTGCGCGCAGGCGAGCCAAAGGGGGAAGAAGGTCTCGAATACAAGCAAATCTCCGGCGGCATGCTTCTGCAGACCAGCGATACCCATCGTCTAGGGCGAGACGGTCTCAAGATAGTTTCGCAGCGCGCGCCATCTGAGAAAGAAATCGACGACCTGCTCTTCGCCTGGACTGTCTGCAAGCACACAAAATCGAATGCGATCGTTTACGCGAAAGACAAACAGACCGTCGGAGTCGGCGCCGGACAGATGTCGCGCGTGGATTCAGTGAAGATAGGCGCGATGCGCGCTCAACTTCCGATCGAAGGTTCCGTGTTAGCTTCCGATGCCTTCTTCCCTTTCCGAGACGGCATCGACGAGGCGTCGAAGCATGGCATCGTGGCGGTTATTCAGCCCGGGGGTTCCGTGCGCGATGAAGAGGTAATCGCGGCGGCCAACGAGCACAATCTCGCGATGGTTTTTACGGGGATTCGACACTTTAAGCATTAGTTCTAATCCCAGGTTACGCTCGCTTCGCTCGCTCACCCTGGGCTACACTCTTCCGCCTGCTTCGCAGGCTCATCGCAAGTGGACTTGAAAGGACTGGAATGAAAGCAGCCATCACGCTTCTTGTTTTGTTATTCCTCGCCGCTGCCATACCCGCCGGATACGGGCAGAAGAAGCCAGAGCCGTGCGCCGATGCGCAGACTCAGGCAGAGATGACGATCTGCTGGGGAAATCAATACAAGGCTGCCGACGCGAAGCTGAACCAGGTCTATCGTCAATTCACGGCAAAGCTCAACGATGAAGAGAAGACGCAACTCAAGACCGCGCAGACAGCTTGGTTGAAGTACCGCGACACGAATTGCGATTTCGTCGCCGATCAATACAAGGGCGGCACAATGCGACCGATGATTGCGGCGATTTGCTTGGCGGACGTGACGGACAATCGAACAAAGGAACTGACAGCTCAAATGAAGGAGCGTGACCAATAAAACCGATGATGCTCGAGAACAAAGCCGGAATTATTTTTGGCGTGGCGAATAAACGATCGATCGCGTGGGCGACGGCGCAGGCGCTGCATGGGGCCGGCGCGCGCCTGGCGTTTGCTTACCAGGGCGAGCGACTGAAAGAGAACGTCGAGAAGCTCACGAATGATGAGATGCCCGGATCTCCCCTGCTCTCCTGCGATGTCACCAAACAGTCAGAAGTGGACGAAACATTTCACCGAGTCGGCGAAGAATTCGGCCGGCTGGATTTCTTGATTCACAGCATCGCGTTTGCACCGCGCGAAGCGCTGGAAGGCGAATATATGAAAGTCGATCGCGATGCGTTCCTGTCATCTCTGGAAGTTAGCGCCTACTCGTTGACCCAACTGACGCGCGCGGCTGCGCCTTTGATGACCGGCGGCGGTAGCATCGTCACGATGACCTTTCATGGAGCTGAAAAGGTTTACCAGGGATACAACGTCATGGGCGTGGCCAAGGCCGCGCTCGAATCGAGTGTGCGTTATCTGGCGGTCGACCTGGGGCCGAAGAACATTCGGGTGAATGCCATCAGCGCGGGCCCGATTCAGACGCTGGCCGCGCGGGGTGTGTCAGGTCTCAGTAACATGCTCAAACATCATGCTGAACGCGCGCCGCTGAAGAGAAACGTCGAGCCGCGCGAAGTTGGAAACACCGCGCTCTTTCTGTGCAGCTCGATGTCTTCCGGAATCACGGGCGAGACGATTTACGTTGACTGCGGATACAACGTGATGGGCATTTGAAGTCACGCTCTTGACCAATCAACAAGGTAAACAAGAAGTGAACGAAAGCGACGAAGACTATTACAAGACGTTAGCATCCGGCGAAACACAGGATGAGCGGTTGCTGCAAACTCCGCACGCGGATGAGTTTCTGCACACGGATACGTGGCGAGTCTTCCGCATCATGGGCGAGTTTGTGCAGGGCTTTGAAGACCTGGCCCACGTCACGAATGGAGTCGCCGTGTTCGGCTCTGCCCGGACGAAACCAAACGATCCTGAGTACCGCGCTGCGCAGGAGACCGGCGCACTACTGGCGCGCGCGGGTTACGCCGTCATCACGGGCGGCGGCCCGGGGGTTATGGAAGCCGCTAACCGCGGCGCGTTTGAAGCCGGCGGCGCGTCAGTCGGCTGCAACATCGAGCTGCCGCATGAGCAGAGTTCGAACGCATACCTGACTCTGTCTCTGAAATTCAAATACTTTTTCGTGCGCAAGATGATGTTCGTCAAGTACAGCGACGCTTTCATCATTTTCCCCGGGGGCTTCGGCACGCTCGACGAGTTATTTGAGGCGCTGACGCTGATTCAAACGCGCAAGATTCACAATTTTCCGGTGGTCCTATTCGGCAGCAGGTATTGGAAGCCCATGCTGAATTGGCTGCGAGGGCCAATGCTGAAAGAAGGCAAGATTGTCGAAGAAGATTTTCGGCGACTGCACGTGACCGATGCGCCGTCAGAAGTAGTCGAGATTATTCGAACCTACGAACCTTCCAAACAGTCTGATAGCCAGCTCAAGTAGGGTTGCGAACCGGCCACGATCGGCAGCGCGATAATCTCAGGCGTTTCGTAACTGTGAATCGCGCGCACGGCTTCTTCCAGCTCGTCGAACTTCGCCCGACTCGATTTTGCGACCAACAAGATTTCGCTTTCGCGCTGCACTTCACCTTTCCAAACATAGATCGAAGTCATGGGCGGAAGGATCTGTACGCACGCCGCCAGCTTCCGCTCAACCAGCATCTCGGCGATCCGCGTCCCTTCTTCGGCGTTTGGCGCCGTCATGAGCACGACAATCTCATCGTTAGTTTGCTGTGACATCTATTCGTCGCTCACACGTCGTGATAAAAAAGCGGGCCAGAAGCCCGCCTTGATCCAGCCATATTGTCCAATCGTTACTGCGCTTCTTCTTCATCCTCTGATTCCTCGGCAGGGCCAGTAAGGGGCGACGTGTCATCGCCGAAGAATGATGCATAGATTTCCTGGGCGCGATCGAGATCGCGCTCATCAACCAACACCGCGACGCCGGGAGAAACAGCCGAGAACACGGCTGAGAAGGCATCATTGGCGCCGGATTGCACGACGGCTCGCACGCCATTCTGCCTCAGGATGTCGCTGACCATTTCGCCTTCGGCCGGCGACGAGAGGGTGTGCAGCGTGACGAAGCGCGCGTCGCTGCTGTCAGGGACCACGGTTTCATTGATCAGTTGCTCGACCAGCTCCGCACCATCATCGGGACAGCGCGTAATGCCCGGGTTGTATTCAGATTCGCAGATTGGACAAAACATGAAAACCTCAGTGATAAGTGATTAATGACAAGTGACAAGATAACCGTTGTCACGCGACTTGTCACTCGTCACTCGTCACTTGATACTTGCTACTGCTTTTTCAAACGGTATCTCTTCAAAATGGGTGAAGCGCTTGAAGTCGCGAAAGCGTTGATTAATTTCTTCATGCGTCAGGCGCTGCACGCGTTCCGTGCCGAACTCTTCAACATTGAATGACGCCATCACCGATCCAAAAATCATCGCGCGACGTAAGGCGCCTTCGTCGAGCTTTTCCTGACTCGCCAGATAACCCATCAACCCGCCGGCGAACGTGTCGCCCGCGCCGGTGGGATCGAACACGGACTCGAGCGGATACGCGGGAATCGCAAAGTACTCATCCCTGGTGAACATCGCGGCGCCGTACTCTCCGCGCTTCACGATTAGAGTATGCGGGCCCCACGAAAGAATCTTGCGCGCGGCCTTGATAAGATTCGGCTCTTCCGAAAGTTGCCGCGCTTCAGCATCATTTACGACCAGCAGGTCAACCACTTCGATCGTCTTCTGCAAAGACTCTCGCGTCGTCTCAATCCATAGATTCATCGTGTCCAGCGCGACTAATTCTGCGTCGGGCACCTGCGCCCGCACGTCGCGCTGCAAATCCGGTTGAATGTTTCCGAGGAACACGAGACGCGAACCCTTCGAGCCGGCCGAGAGTTTCGGCTGGAATCCCGCGAACACATTCAAGTGAGTGTCGAGTGTATGCGCGACATTCAGATCGTATTCATACTTGCCGAACCAACGAAAGGTCTTCCCATCTGCAATGACTTCGAGATCCGCAGTATCGACGTGGTGCTGCTTGAATACGTCCAGTTCTTCGTTCCCGAAGTCGCCACCTACGACGGCGACGACGCGGACATCAGTAAAGAAACTGGCTGAGATTGAGAAATGCGAGGCAGACCCCCCCAACATTTTTTCGCGTTTGCCGAACGGAGTTTCGACCGCATCAAACGCGACAGAACCAACAACGAGTAGAGACATATCGAATTTTGAATCTTGAATTTTGGATTTTGAATTGAACGAACGTTCGCTTACTGCTTACTGCTATCTGCTTACTGTCACGGCTTGCTCTCTTTCGGCTTCGCACCGCCGAGCGCCTTCAAATCATCCTCAGCCTCTGTGCGAAACGTGCTCTGAGGATACGAGTTGACTAACTGCGATAAATAATCACGTGCCTTATCGCGGAACTCGTCGGGCGTCAACGTGACTTTCTTGTCGCCGTCGTGAATCACGTACTGGTCGGGCTTTTGCTTACCCTTGCCTTCGGCCAGGTTCAAGCTGCTCTTGCCGGCGATATAAAGAATCTCATCAATCTTAGAATATGCCGGGTTGGCCGCCAGCACTTCTTCGCAACGCTGCAACGACGCAACGTAAGCTTTGCGCAATTTGAAATACTGCCGCGCGACCTCGAGGTTATGCTTCGACTCAGTCTCCATGTCCGGATCGCGATTGACGTCCGGGCCTTGCTTCGCGCCGCCTTGAGCGCTTGCGATTCCAAAAGCCGAACTCACCAGCGCCAAAACCATAAATGTTTTGAACCAATATTTATTCATTGCTTACTCCTGCGAATTCTTGCCGTACTTTCCAATGATGGCCTGAAGCTTGCGCGCGGTTGCTTGCGGCCACAAATCCGGCGCCGTGAATATCGCGTTTTTCAAAGCCGAGCCGCACTTACAGCCGCGGGCCGCGCCGCTCAGACTCTTCACCGCTTCGCGCATGATGATCTGCGCATTGCGGACATTCTTATTGAGATATTCAATAACCGTCTCAACCGTGACGGCGTCATGGGCCGGATGCCAGCAGTCGTAATCAGTGACCAGCGCCAGCGTGGCGTAACAGATTTCAGCTTCGCGCGCGAGCTTTGCTTCCTGCAAGTTGGTCATCCCGATGACATCCATGCCCCATGAACGATAGACGTTTGATTCCGCCACGGTCGAGAACGCCGGCCCCTCCATGCAAAGGTACGTGCCGCCGCGGTGTGTTTTCACGTCAACCGATTTGCACGCCTCTGCGAGCGCATTACCGAGGTCGTTGCAAACCGGATGAGCAAAGGCCACG
>DATLVM010000565.1:0-27758 GCA_035577445.1 Pyrinomonadaceae bacterium | reverse complement strand
GGCGGCGCTGGTTTCTTGCCACCGGCAGCCATTCGTTCAGATCAGGTTTTGGTGCGCGGCGTGCGTCTGCCGTTTTTGAAGTTTCCGCGCAGCCCTAACTTGTAACGCAAGCTGTTAGCTTGCGTGGTTCGCAAACTGAAGTTTGCGTTACAACGACCGGCCGATTCTGATGACTCGATTCTACATAGTTTCAATCGCCTGTTGCTTGGCGCTCTGCGCGTCTTTCGTCGCCCACACACAAACGCCTCAAACCGCGCGGGGTGTGATTCGCCTCAAGGTCCGCTACAAATCAGCCGCCGGCACAAAGGACTTGCAGCGCAAACGTTTCTTTCTGATCAAGGGTTCGCTTGATCAAAACCAGGCGCTGATTCAGCAAATCAAACAGACCGAAGTCGCCTCGCGCGAGTGCTACTACCGCGCGCACGGTGCAAGTGAGCAGCTAATCAAATGGCTGGATGAAAACGATTGCGAATCGGTCTATTGCCGAGCGATCGAGGACAAGTACATCAGCGGTAGCGAAGCCATTCCCGAGTTCAAAACTGCGTACGATCAAGCGCTGAAGGAATTGAAAACGCCGGAAGTAGCGCGACGATGGTTGCCGAGTTACTTGCCGGCAGAGTTGCGTGACGGTTACTACAAGACAAAGCGACAAACGATAGAGGGTCTTGTGAAGCAAGCTGAAAACGCGAGCGGCAAGCCCACTATGTCCATCATGACAGATCGCAAGGGGACTGCTTACCTGACGGATATCGATCCGGGCGTTTACACAATTTCAAATTTGGTTGCGAGCGAAACCGAAAAAACGAGCATCCTTTGGATCTGCGAGCGCGAAGTGAAGGCCACTGATTTATATATCGCCATGAAGCGGCCCTTCACTTTGTCGAATGAAAAAGATCCGAAAGTGAAATGCGAAGTGATCGAGCGCCCGTTGCCGGCATGCCCTAAATGAAAGATGGTCTCAGAAAACCTTTGCGTTACTTTGCGACTCTGCGCCTTTGCGTGAATCATTTCTCGCGCCAAGATGCAAAGGCGCAAAGCACGGCAAAGAAAGTCGCGGCCCTGCTCGCAATTTCCTTTTGCATTACAGCGATCGCGGCTCAAACGCGCCGCCGTCCGCGCACAACTCAACCGCAAACGCAGACACAAGCGCCGCGCGGTTCGGCGGCAAAGTACTCAGCGTTCCTTCATTCTTCAGACAAACACAAAAGCCTGGCGTGCAGAGCCTGTCACAAAGTCCCGACTGCCTGGAATGCGAAACGAGAGTTTCCCGATGTCGCCGATTTTCCTGATCACGACGCCTGCGTGCGATGTCATCGGCAGCAGTTTTTCACGCGCCAGGTGTTGGTCGGAACGGGCCCAAGCATTTGCACTCTCTGTCACGTGCGCGCCGCGCCCCGTGAAGATGCGCGCTTCGCGTTTGGCTCGCCAAACGTAGCGAGCCTCCCGATGAAGCAGAAACAGCAATGGCAATTCACGATCGAATTTCCGCATGACAAGCATCAGAACGCGATCGCTCGTGTTGAGTGGTACAGACTTCAGTCGGGGAGATCTGACCTGCATCACAGACTAAAGTCTGTGCCACTTGACGACCTGCATCACAGACTAAAGTCTGTACCACTTGACGACAAGAAGCCTGATTACAACAACTGCTCGATTTGTCATCGGACGGATATGAGCCTCGCGATTGTCGCGTTGCCGCCACAAAATGCCGACCCGGGTTTGCTGCATCCGTTCAAATCAATGCCAAGCAGTCACGACGCGTGTTTCGATTGCCACTGGAAGAATCTAAAACCGGTGAGCGACGACTGCGCCGGCTGTCACAAGCTGGCGGCGACTGCGTTCACACCGTTGAATGCGCCAAACCGCATCTCGGCAAAATTCGCGCACGAAGGCGGCAAGGGCGCGCACGTGATGGAGTGCACGACCTGCCACATCAACATTACGCGCGCATCGACGCTGCGCGGGCTAACACCGGATGTGCCGATCGCTGCGTGCGCGAGCTGTCATAAGGACGATAAGAAGATCACGTATCCGAAGGCCGTGACGATCGAAGAAGAGTTCGCGCAGAACAAGAAAACGGGCGAATGCACCTATTGTCATACGCCAGATGTCGGGAAGAAGAAGCCACCGCCGAGCCACGATGCGGCAGCGCAGTAAGCTGTTACAGAACCGCGAGCGGTAGCGAGCGGGATAAAGGGACGATATTGATTTCTCGTAACAAATGGATGCTTTGCCGACTGTGGCGCGATTACCCCGCTCACTACCGTTCGCGGTTCTGTACCGCGGGCCGTGCGATTCTCGCGACAATCTTCGTGCTTGGGGTCTCCCTAACTGCCGTTCGCGCGCAAAGCAACGATCAGGACTACTCAAAATTTCTGCACACGAGTTCCAAACATGCATCGATCGGCTGCAATGAATGTCATCGCCGGACGGACAACTCTTCGCGCCCAAGTTTCCCCGGACACAAGGCATGCACCAGTTGCCACCTCACGCAGTTCACCACGCCGACACTGCCGATGTGCTCGATCTGTCACCAAAGTGTCAACGGCAACGATCCGCCGCGCAAAGCCTTCCCTGACAAATTCAAAGAAAGCTTCAACATGAAGTTCGATCATGCGCAGCACATGACGGGCAGCGCGCGGCCGAAGAGCGGATGCGTTGGTTGTCACAGTGGAGGGTTGCGACGCGGGGCGGCCTTGTCGATCCCAGCGGGAATGGGCGCACACGACGGCTGCTACGCCTGCCACACACCGAACGCGACGGCTAATGGACGCGATCTGGCATCGTGCGGCGTGTGTCACGCAACCAAAGCTTATGCGCGCACCCCCACCGATTCACCGGCCTATCGAATTGGCTTTAGTCACGCGGAACACGGGACGCGACAACGGCTCGAATGTTCGAGCTGTCACAACTACACCGCAGGTCTTCCGCAGCGGCGGCAAGTCAGCTCGACGCGCGCTCAGCAACATTTTCCGACGGGCAATAATTCGTGCGCGACCTGCCACAACGGCCGAAGATCATTCGGCGGTGATTTGGATTTTAAGGCGTGCCGTCGTTGTCATGAAGGATCGAGTTTCCGCACGGGATGAATCACCACAGAGGCCTTAGACGAAAATCGGAATTAGCCGCAGATGAACGCGGATTTACACGGATGAAGAAAGAACAATTAACATTAGCTCAACAGCTTCGAGAGTTCTTATCCGCGTCGATCTGCGTTAATCCGCGGCTTATTTCCTATTCCTTCCCTTCGCAATTGACACGAAGATGCGCGTCTCCCTAACATGCGATCCACTTAACGAGACCAGGAGGGGCATATGAAGCGAGTTCTGATCGGAATAATTGTAGTGCTGGCGGCGGTGGCGCTCTTCGTCTTGAGCACTGGCGCGCGAACTTCAATTCAGGATCAAGCGGTCCCGAAAGAAAGCAAGGAACAGCCGAAGAAGGTCGCACTCGATCAGGACAGCCTCGATGACAAATGGGGCGCGGTCGCCTTCGATCACGAAACCCACTCAGTCAAGAAATACAATCCCGACGGCGCGTCAACAACGGCGTGCACGTTCTGCCATCACACCGATCAACAGAAAGATCAACTGAAGCCACCTCTAAAGACTTCTGAACGCGACGTCGTTCTTACGGCCGAGGTGCTGAAAGACGCGGCCGCCAAACCGGTCAAGACTTGCCGCCAATGTCATTTGCAGGCCGGCGATGACAGCAAAGAACTGCCCGTAATTGAGAAAGACGGCAAGCAGGTGAAGATGGATAACGAAAACGCTTATCACATCAACTGCTTTGAGTGTCACGACGCGGCGATTAAGGCGAAGCCGGAATTGGCGCAGAAGATTTCCGGATCAGATCCGAAGGGTTGTGTGAAGTGTCACGTGGCTAAATAGTGTCAGAGCCGCGAGCAGTAGCGAGCGGAATCAAGCGAATCATTTGGAATTTTAGTAGTCGTTTGTTAAGAGGCTCGGTTTGATCCGCTCACTACCGTTCGCGGTTCCTGACCTTCGGAGTTTCTTTTTCAAACACGAACGCCAGGGTTTTGTAGATCAACTTCGCGCACAGAAACGCTGACGCGCTCTGGCCTTCCACGTACGAATACTCCGTCAGATCCATGCCGACTACAGTCCTGTTTCGGGCAAGGGTTCTTATAAGACCAATAGCATCGTACCAACCCAATCCGCCCGGCTCAGGCGTGCCTGTGGCGGAAACCAGCGAAGGATCGAGACCATCAATGTCGATCGTGAGGTAGACGTTCTCCGTCAGTCCTTCAACTGCGTCGTCCCACCAATCGTCGCGACCGACGATGTCTCTGGCCCAGAAGATTCGCGTCGGCAACTCGTCGAGCGAGCGCGCTTCCTCGGCGGAAATTGATCGGATGCCGACTTGCACAGCCGGAATCTTCAAGTCCTTCACGACGCGCGCCATGATCGACGCGTGCGAGTGAGGGGTCCCGTCGTACGTATCGCGCAGGTCCGCGTGCGCATCGATTTGCAGGATTGAGAGGTTCGGATATTTCTCAGCGTGGGCACGAATTACGGGCGCGCTGACGGAATGCTCGCCGCCGATCATCGTGACGAATTTGCCGCTCCCAATGAGTTGATTGGCGCGGTCGTACAGCGAATTCATCATCCGCTCAGGCGGATCGATTGAAGGCGATTCATCGACCGTGTGAATGCCCAACTTGTAGACCTCGGCGTCAGTCTCGTCATCGTACAACTCCATGTTGCGCGACGCATCGATGATCGCCGCGGCGCCCTTGCCCGTCCCGCCACCGTACGAGACCGTGCCTTCATAGCTGACCGGCCAAACAATGATGCGCGAGTTTTCGAAGCTGGAGAATTTTTCTTCGGCAATGCCGCCGAAGTTCATGGGCAGGGTGGCGGATTCGGACATGAGATGAGTTTAGCGGTGCGGTGTCTGTACGCCAAACGCAAATTAGCCGCAGATTCACGCGGATTTACGCAGATACGAAAACCTTCAATTACTAACTTATCTTATCCGTGTAAATCCGCGTTCATCCGCGGCTGAATGTCTTAAGGCACGTCGATGATCAGATCTTTGCCGCTAAACGTGAAGCTCGGCCGGCGTCGGCCCTTCATGTATTTCGCAGCGGTTTGCGACAGCGCCGTGATCACAATTGGCAGGGCGATCGTCGCGTCGCAATTCACGTAGGCGGTTAGCGCGCCGCGCGCGAGCTTCCCATAGACGATTGATTCGTCGAACGAGACGGCGCTCGAACGTCCGCCGGGATGCGGAGCGTCTGCCGAAAACTGAATAGCGTACTTATGGCCATGCACCTGTTGCTTGAAGATGTGCGCGGACATTTCGGTCTGTTTCAGAAAGCTCTTGGTGATGCCGCCGCCGATATTAATGACCCCCGACACTCGCGCGCGCAACGCAACCTGCGCCATGTCCAGAACATCCTGCACGATGTCGAATTGGAAATTGTTCTTCTTTTCGAAACGCGAACCTGCGATGCCAACTGCAATGCCACTGTCAGCTATGCCGGGACAGAAAACCGGCACGCGTGATTTGTAAGCTGCCGTCAGCAAACCATCTTCCGCGGCAATCTCGGCCAGCTCACGTCCGAGCAGATGCAGAAACTCGCGGGTTGAATAGGGCCGCGTTTGATCCAACTGGCTCGCAAATCCGCCGACCCATTCTTCAGCCTCGTGATACTCATCTTCGCTCGCGAGCAAATCCCACATGCGACTGATCTGTGAAGCTTCCAGCTCGGCATCAGTCATGTTCGGATGCGCCTGAAAGTGATGACGGCCGAGCGTTTCGTGCAAGTCATGAAAAATGACCGAGCCCGAGAGGATCAGCACGTCGACGAAACGGTTTTTGACGACGTAAGCCAACAGTCGGCGCATGCCTGCGGGGATCAGCGCGCCTGACGCCGCCATGAAAATGGTCGTGTTGTCGCCGAGCATATCCAGCCAGATGCGGTGCGACTCAGCCAACTGCCGTCCGCCAAAACCGGTGCCCTCCATCTTTTCGAGCAATCCGGCAATCGAGCGATCCCGATCGACCTGGACTGGGCGAGTGGGAATCGTCAGGTACTTACTTGGTTTGGGCTTGCGCTGTGTAACCATGGAGAGTTTTCCTTCTGTGAATGATGTCAGGCCTCCGGCCCGAGGGTTCAATAATCATGACGACGCCGACCCCTCGGCCGGTTACCGTTAACTGAAATATAGGTGTAAGCGTCAAAGCGTGATTCGTAAAAATTGACGAGCTCCGCACCTTCCGCTTCGGTTAATTCGTCGTCTTTAATGCGTTGGGCCACTTGTCGTCGAAAGCCGTCGTGCAGTAATCCGCGTTCGTATCGCGCGCGACCGGCAGCCTCGCCGACAGTCGTGCCTTTGATCACTTTCTTGATTAAGTAGCCTTCTTCATCGATGTGAATCTGTGCTTCGTTCGGCGTGCCGAACAGGTTGTGATTGTTGCCCATCACTTCCTGGTACGCGCCGACCAGCATGAACGCGAGGTAATACGGTTCATCAGGATCGATCTTGTGAAGCTCGAGCACCTGCTTCACGTCGTGCAGGTCGACGAACTTATCTACGACCCCGTCTGAGTCGCAGGTGATATCGCAAAGTGTCGCGAACTCAGTCGGCGGTTTGTTCAGCATTTGAATCGGCACGATCGGAAACAACTGATCGAGCGCCCAATGGTCGGGCAGGGACTTGAATACGGAAAAATTGGCGAGATACTTGGCGCACAGCAGCGTTCTAAGATCGCCGAATTCTTCGGGAACATACTTCGATTGCTGCGCATACTTGTCCGCGCGCTCGCAAACGTCCCAGAAGAGAACTTCACCCTTCGCCCGATCTTCCAATGAAATCAGCCCGAGATTGAAAAGGGTGAACAATTCTTCGCGATGCTCGAGCGCGTCGTGATAGTACTCGCGATAATTCTTGATCGTGATCGTTTCGCGCAAGTCGCCTAATTCGATCACGACCTGCGGATCGTCTTCATCAATTTCAATTGGCGTAATGTCTTCGACGACGGTTTCGATTTCTTCAAGGACATTCGTTACCAGGATCGCGTGATAGGCGGAAAGAAACCGTCCCGACTCCTGAATGATTGTGGGATGCGGCACATTCTCGTCATCGCAGACCTGCTTGATGGTGTAGATGACGTCGTTGGCAAATTCCTGCGAGTTGTAATTCGCCGAAGAATCAAACGCCGTCTTCGAGCCGTCGTAATCGACTGCCATGCCGCCGCCCACGTCGAGCAGGTCGATCGGCACTTTCATCTGATGGACTTTCGCATAAACGCGCGCCGCCTCTTTCATCGCATTCTTAATCCGCTTGATGTCCGTAAGCTGCGACCCGATATGAAAGTGCAGCAGCTTCAGCATGTCGATGCGACCGGCTTCTTTCAGGCGGTTGATCACTTCCAGCAATTCAGTTGTCGTCAAGCCGAACTTTGCTGCTTCGCCACCGGATTTTTCCCACCGGCCTGAACCTTTCGAATACAGCTTCACGCGCATGCCGATGCTCGGCATGTTCCCTTCGGTGCGTTCGGCGATGCGGAGGATGTGATCGAGTTCGCTCAGTTTCTCCACGACGATCACGACGCGCTTGCCGGACTTTGCTCCGGCAAATGCGAGCTCGATGAACTCTTCGTCCTTGAATCCATTCAGCACGAGCAAACTGTCGGGTGACTGTTCCAGCGCCATCGCCGCGTATAACTCAGCTTTTGAACCTGCTTCCAGACCAAAGTCGTAACGGGATCCCTCCCGCAGATATTCCTCAACGACCGTGCGCTGCTGATTCACCTTCATCGGGTAGACGCACATATGCGCGCCCTGATATTCAAATTCGCGGATAGATTTACTGAAGGCGCGTTGAAGTTTGCGCACCTGTGCCGCCACCAGTTGTGGAAACCGAAGCAGAATCGGAGTGGTGATCCCGCGCCGCGCGAGGTCTTCGATAATTTCGCGCAGGTCGGCCGAGCGCGGATCGCCTTCGGCTGGACGCACGACCAGATTACCTTTTCGATTCACATCGAAATATCCTGCGCCCCAGTTTTCGATTCCGTAAGTTTCTACGGTCTGTTCGATGGCAGTTGTCAACTAGCAGTCTCCTGGTCTGCCCTTAGGTGCACGCACAAGGCGGCGTGGCTTTTGTCGGCAAAGCGGATTCTTGGGGTGGTTACCTTAATCGGCAAATTTAACAGAAAAAGTGAGGCTGGTCTATCACTTTTTTGTCGCGAAATCTCATTAGACGCTATGCCAAAACGACAGGATCTTGAATTCGCCGACTATTTCTTGTTCGCCCGGCTCCGATCAAACCGTCAAGCCGCCGCTGATCGTCGAAATTGAAAAATTACATTTGCGAAAAGAGTTGACAGAACGAATTCTCCGTCTATAATGCACGTTTTTTAGTTGCGCGGTTGATGACGTTACGCGCTCCGCAGACTGCTCATTCCACAACTGACTTCGCACCACAGGGCCGCTTCGGGGCGAAGGTTACCAGCATCACTCACTTTTTTTTCGATAGGAGCTTAAATGAACCCTAAATCTGTCTTGAAGTACGCCTCGGAACAGGGTGCGAAGTTTGTTTCCACCCGCTTTACGGATCTGCCCGGGTCCTGGCAACACCTCACTTTCCCCATCGGTGAATTGGATGAAGGATCTTTCGAAGACGGATTCGGCTTCGATGCTTCGTCGATTCGCGGGTGGGCGGCAATTCATGAATCAGACATGCTGTTGATTCCGGATTCTTATCGCGCCTGGATGGATCCATTTGCGAAAGAGCCGACGCTCTGCGTGATTTGCAATGCAGTCGATCCGATCTCGCGACAAGGTTATGCTTTCGATCCGCGCAACGTCGCCGTGCGCGCGGAAACTTATTTGAAGAGCACGGGCATCGCGGACACGGCGAACTTTGGCCCCGAAGCCGAATTCTTCATCTTCGATAGTGTTCAGTATGAAAATGAACCGCACCGCGCCGGTTACTCCGTTAATTCAGACGAAGGTCATTGGAACAGCGGCCGCGAGGCAAATGACAGGGGACCAAATCTTGGACATCGCATTCGCGCGAAAGAGGGCTACGTCCCCTGTGCGCCAACCGACAGTCTGATCGATCTACGATCGGAGATTTCCCTGACGCTCGCGGACTGCGGCATTAACGTCGAGTGTTTGCACCATGAAGTAGCCACCGCCGGTCAGTGCGAAATCGATTTTCGTTTTTCTAATCTGTTAGGCACGGCCGACAATCTGCAAATTTTTAAGTACGTGGTGAAGAACACTGCGCGTAAGAACGGCAAGACCGCGACGTTTATGCCGAAGCCTCTGTTTGGCGACAACGGATCGGGAATGCACTGCCATCAGTCTCTGTGGAAGGGCGATAAGCCAACCTTCGCGGGCGACGGCTATGCTGGATTGTCCGAGACCGCGCTGCATTACATCGGAGGTTTGTTGAAGCACGCGCCCGCCATCGCGGCCTTCGCAGCGCCCACAACTAATAGCTACAAGCGGCTCGTGCCGGGTTTCGAAGCGCCCGTGAATCTCGCTTATTCCGCGCGCAATCGATCAGCGGCGATTCGCATTCCGATGTTCTCGACGAATCCGAAGCTGAAGCGCCTCGAATTTCGTCCTCCCGATCCTTCGTGCAATCCGTACCTCGCGTTTTCAGCGATGCTGATGGCGGGACTAGACGGTATTCAAAATCGGATCGATCCAGGTCCGCCACTCGACAAAGACATCTACGATCTTTCGCCGGAAGAATTGAAGGACGTGCCGAGTCTGCCGGGTTCGCTCGATGAATCTTTGCAGGCTCTGGAAAACGATCATGAGTTCCTGCTGAAGGGCGACGTCTTTAGCCAGCGCATGATCGATCGCTGGATCGACTACAAGCGCGAACGCGAGATTCAGGTGCTGCGCATGCGGCCGCATCCGCTTGAGTTCTCGATGTATTACGACGTGTAAGGTTTTGTTTGATTTCTAAGTGGACAGCGGCGCCGTGAAGCGCCGCTGTCCTTTTTTCTGCGACCCGGTACAGAACCGCGAACGGTAGTGAGCGGGATCAGGAAGCTGCCCTGGTTAAGCTGGTCATCAGCATTAAGAGCGAGGGCCGCATTTATCCCGCTCACTACCGTTCGCGGTTCTGTAACTCGTCGCCTAATATAGTCGCGATGTCTGTGCGCGAAACGGTCGAGCGGCTCCTCAATCAACTTCCGGAACAGCGCACGGCGGAACTTTTATTCGATAGACTCATCCAAACCCGGGCATCGCTCGAGCGCACATTCCAGCGGGACGGAGCTCTGCTTTCAGGTGTGCTCACACTCGCGGCGTGGAGCCCGCTGCTCGCCACAACGATCGAGAACAATCCGGACTACGTTAGTTGGTTACAACGCGAGCGTGTCGATCCTCGGGTTCGCAGTTGCGAAGAACTCAGCGAATCACTCGCGCGGTTTGCGCTGATCAATTCGACGGTTGATCCGCATGTCATGCTGTCGCGCTTTCGGCGTCGCGAGTTGCTGCGCACTTATCTTCACGACATTCGTCGCACGCGCACGATTGTCGAGACGACTGAAGAGTTATCGAATTTGGCGGATGCGATTCTCGACTACGCGCTCAAACTTTCAAGACAACAACTCGACAATCGTTTCGGCACGCCGCAAGCGACCGACGCCCAGGGCCGCATCATCCCCGCCGAGTTCTGCATCATGGCGCTGGGCAAACTCGGTTCGTTTGAATTGAACTATTCATCCGACATCGATCTCGTATTTCTCTATTCCGAAAACGGAATGACATCAGCCGGAGGCGCCGACGGCCAACTCACTAACCGCGAATACTTTGTAAAGCTCGGCGAGAGGTTGATGCGGTTTGTGTCAGCTCAAACGGGCGAGGGCGCCGCGTATCGCATCGACGTGCGCCTGCGCCCGCATGGCCGCGTCAGCGCGTTGGCGTGTTCGCTGCACGAAGCCATCGCGTATTACCAGCACGAGGCGCGCGATTGGGAAATGCAGACGTTGATTCGATCGCGGACATCAGCAGGTTCCACCCGCGTGTACGCGACGCTGATGGAAATCGTTCGCGATCTGATTTATCGACCCGACGTCAGCGTTGACGATGCGCTGGCGAGTGTGCGCACCGCCAAAGAAGCAATCGACGAACAGCGCGAACGCGATGAGAAGGGCTTCAATGTAAAGCTCGGCCGCGGGGGCATCCGTGAAATTGAGTTCATTGCCCAGGCTTTGGAAATTGCGCATGGCGGGCGCGACCCCTGGCTGCGAAGCGCTCATACGCTCATCACGCTCGGTCGCCTGGCTGATCGCTCTTTGATTAGCAAAGAGGAGCATTCGCAACTATCGGACGCTTATCATTTTCTGCGGGCGCTGGAGCATCGACTGCAAATGGAGCACGGGCTGCAAACGCACACGCTGCCCAACGATCCGGTGCGTCGTGAACTTGTGGCGCGTCGCATGAACTTCTCAGGTGGTGATGCGTTGGCGCAGTTTGAAGCTGCCTTACGCAAGCACACTGACGAGGTGCGAGCCGCATTTGATCGAGTGTTTGCGGTTGATTCCGGTACGCAGGCGTCTCGCCTGCTGAACCAGAGCACGCCGGAGGCGTGCGCACCGGACGCTTCCGCGGCCACGCTCCTGGCGAGGCATGTCGGCGCAACTGACGAGTCCACCGCCGTCTTGGAAGCTCTGATTCGCAATGAAATTACTTCGTCCGGCAACCTGCAGCGCGCGGCGGCTTCTCTCGCACGGATCGCTGTCTCGTTGGAAAAGGAAGAACCTCCGCAAAGGCTTTCTGAGCCTGAGACTCGCGCGCTGGTCCGTTTGTGTGGCGTGTCAGAGATGTTCGCCGAGATGATCGCTAACCGTCCGTCACTAATTCATTCATTGCCGCTCAACGAGGCACAGCCGCCGCGAAACTACAGTTCTGAATTGGCGTCGTCGATTGATGATAGCGACTCATTCGCTTCGAATCTGGACGCACTCCGGCGTGCCTGGTCGCGTTTGCTAATTGAAATCGGCGCGAATGATGCTGCTCATGAGGCGCCGTTGCCCGAAGTGAATCGATCGTTAACCGAACTGGCGATCGCCAGCATGAATTCCGCTTTGACAATTGCCGAGCGCGAGATGAAGCGTCGCCTTCAGGACGTGGCCGATTTTCGCGTGGCGATCCTGGGTCTCGGGCGGCTGGGCAGCGGCGGAATGGATTACGGCTCCGATTTGGACATCGTCGTCGTGTTTGATGGCGAGGCGCCATCGCCGATTCACGGATTGACTCACGCCGAAGCTTACGTGCGCTTCGTTGAATTGGTCGTCGCTGCGCTTTCGAGCGTCACGCGCGAAGGATATCTCTACCGGGTTGATTTGCGTCTGCGGCCCGACGGTCAGAAAGGATCGCTCGCGTCGAGCGCTCAAGCGTTCACGAGTTACGTGGAAAAGCGCGCAGGGATTTGGGAATGGCTCGCGTATGTGAAGCTGCGCGCGGTGGCAGGAGATTTGGAATTCGGCCGCGCGATTGAATCTCAGGTGCGATCTCGGATTCACGAATTGGGTCGCCAGACTGACGCCAACCAACTGCGCGCGGAGACGCGGCGCGTGCGCGAGCGCCTGGAAAAAGAGAGAGCCCTGCGCCCGAATGCGGGCATCAGCATCAAGCATGGCCAGGGCGGCATGTTGGATGTTTACTTCGCGAGCCGTTATTTGCAGTTGCGGGACAACGTGCCTGATGATGAGACCGATCGGAGCACGGCGCAGAGTCTAAAACGTTTGCGTGATGCAGGGTCGCTGGACAGAGGCACATTTGATGATTTGAGCGACGGCTATCGTTACCTTCGTTCGGTCGATCATCAGGCGCGCCTGGTCGTTGGGAGATCGACAACGCTACCGTTGCCTCAGCAGTCAGCGTTTGCGGACATTGCGCGGCGACTTGGTTGTGCCGGCGCGGATAATCTGTCGTCAGAATTGGCCAAACAAATGAGCAGCATTCATCGCGCGTACGAACGAATCATGAGCGATAAAACAAATTGATATGGATATGACAAATCAGTGTCCACGCTGCGGCACGAGCAAACTTCGTTCATGGAATGAATTGAGCGATGACGAGCGCGAAGTTGTAAAGCGTTTGCCGGCGTCCGCCGATTATTCTCTGGAAGAACGCAAAGCGCGTCATCGCTGGTGCGCGAGATGCTGGTATGAAGAAACATCCGGCCGCCCGCAAGACGCTTGAAATCGAATTGTGCGTGCGAGTTTTCCACTGACCACTGACCACTGACCACTGACCACTGACCACTGACCACTGACTTCATGTTTCGGATCAAGTCCTCATTCAAAGAAAAAATCGAAATCAAGGCGCCGTTGCCAGTAGTGCGCAGTTTCTTTTCCCAGCTCACAAACTTCACCGACATGCTGCCCGGTGTCGAGAGCATTCGTCGCGAGACTGCCGGCGTCATGCGCTGGACGATTACAACCGACACGCCCGTCGGCAATGTGCGCTTTAGTTTTCCGGTGCGCGAAACTTCGCCGAGCGTAAACACCATCGAATGGTCGCCGGCGCTGAATGAAGATCAAAACCTACTTCGATATTCATTGAGATTGGAAGAACAGAACGGAGGGACCATCGTGGACGTGTCTCAGCAAGTGGAGTTGCGGCGGAAGCGCGCGTGGGAACTGCATCCCGGAGTTGGTTTGATGAGCGAGACGCGTCTGAGCAACGCCCTGCAGCGTCGCATCAATGACGCCATCGAAAATTTCTTGGAGCGAGTTAAAGAAAAGCTGGAGAGTAATCAGCCACAGATGAACACGGATTTACACTGATAAGTCATTAATTCTATCTGTGTAATCTGTGTGTATCTGTGGCCGATTTCGGTATTGACATACTTGACTCATCAAGTACCTAGCCCTTTCCGGTGCCAGCGGGAGCTGCGGAGCAGCGGTAGGAGCTAAGCCCAAGGCGCGGCTCTGTGTTCCGTATCATGACATAGGTAACACTTTCGCACGCAGCAGTAGTTAAAAAAGCAGGCTGAACTATCGATGCTTTCGCCCCTGGCGGGGCTCAATCGCTCTACTTGGTTCGTTAACGAGTTCTGAACGCTGCTCAGGCAGCTTCAGCTCCAATTCGAGTGACCGCGACTAGCTCCGTCGATAGCTGAGTCAAATATATCAATGGCCGATTTCCGCTGTGGCTATTTCCTAGAGTAGCTGATCATGTTCGCCAGCATCCGATAGGCGCCGGGAATGCCCCCGCGCAGTTCGCGATACCAGACCATGCTCGTGTAGATGTAGTGGCCTTTGCCGTAATCCGCGACCAGCAATCCGCCTTTCAAGGGCTGCTCACCCGGATCGTTTGATTGCAGCAGCGCGTGAAACTGCGGATCCCACTCGCGTGGATAATAGAGTCCGCGTTCCTGGATCCACCCAACGAAATCGTCCTGCCCCATCTTGTTCGGCGTATTAAGCAACGGATGATCAGGCTCGATGAAAGTTATCGGCGCATTCTCATCCGTGACGCGCTCACCGCCAAGAATCAATTTGTAAGGCGCAAGCTGTGGCCGGTTGCGGCGCGGATCAGGATTCCACTCATCCGATTTGTGATAGAAGACGATCAGATTTCCACCCGCATTCGCATAATCCAGCAGCTTCTGATTCTCTGCGATCAATTCCGGCTTTGATTCATAGACGCGATTGTCAACGATGACGGAAGTGAACTTTGATAAGTCAGTCGTCTTCACATCATCAACACTCAATTCCTTCGATTCGACGGCCAGCGCATTGAGCGCGTTCGGCAAACTGAAATCGAAGCCGCGAATGTAACCAACGTTGAGATTTCGGGTGACCCGCGCGTCTGTCCAGACCATCAAAACTTGACGCCTGCTGATGATCTGGTGAGGGGGATAGGCAGACCTGACCGCCAGCCAGGACGTTCCGCTGGTTGAGGAGCTTCTGCTGTGGGCCGCTACGTTTCGTTCAGGACCGGGAATCGAAAGCGCTAAATTCAGAATTTGATTCGGCTGCAAATCGATCTTGCGAATTTCTTCGCCGGGTCGATCCTGCTTACCTAACAGTATTTCGCCCTTGAATGGTTGATTCACATGATTCACTAACTCGAGTTTCAGTTTGGGCGCGGGAAGGACATCCGCGCCGGCACTGCTCACCCCGACATCGAGCGGTCTGAGAATCAATGGTGAGGGACTGACATCGACGATTTCAACCGCAGGCGCGACATCGACCCGGAGATTAAAGGGCACGCGGAAAGTAAAGTTCGCAACTTCCACGAAAACGAACCCTTGCTCCTGCCGGCCGGCATATCCTCCGTCATACAGATGCAGGGAATGGGGCATCGTAATTTTTTCGCCCGGCACGATTTGATCGGTCGCCAACCGCCCCATTCCTTTTCCGGGAGGTAACGTCTCTTTCGCATCCAGTTCACTGAAACTTGCCAGCCCGTAAAACACCGCCCGCTCGACGTGGGCCTGACGCGACCCGTGGTTATCAACGTCGAAGCCAAACACCTCCTGGTTTCCGGGAACCACGATCCGTTTTTCGGCAGCAGGCTTGCTGGTCGGGGCGTCCCCCAAGCTCGCCGTTATCCCGCTGGCCAGCGCTAGAGCGGCCACGGTTCGTTCGTTGATCCAACTCAGATGATTGTTCGGCGGGTTCGTCAGCACATCTCCGGGACGGAATGTCCCGGCCTTGATCGCTGCAGCCAGCGTATCGAACACGCGTTCGGGTTCGGCGGTAAATTCCGTCAAAGGCTTACCATCGATCTGGGGCGTTTGGAGCTTTGCGACCTCGGCCGGCAACTGCAATCCATCAAGAAAATTGTGAGACTCCTGCGCGGGGACCACCGCCGCGCCATTTGCTGATTTCACCAGCGCGTACCTGATCATCGGCAATTGACCGGTCGGCGCAGAGGTCTGGCCGCTGAAGGCGCGAAAGCGATTTGCATACTCAGCGAACGACTTTGGCCACGGCCCCTGGGTCGCGTGTTGTTGCAGAGCGCGCAAAGCTTCTTCCGCATAGACCACGCCACGCACCGGATCTTTTTCGTTCGGATCGATCGTGATGATCTGCGTATTGGCGACTTGCTGTTGATTACCGCGCGCGCGCACGAACAAACGCTGCACCTGCCAAGTCGTCACGCCGTCTTTCAGTTGTTCCGGAAACTTATTTGGATCGGCTGCGGCGTCGAAAGCTTCGACCACCATGAGCGCGGTCGCCTGATGCTGGCCATGATCGTTACTGGTCGTCGAATGATTAGTGATGATCACGTCAGGTCGCAATTTGCGGATTTCGAGCACCATCCGACGCAAGGCTTCTTCGTGTCCCCAGAACTTGAATGCCTCATCGCGTGTCTTCGAAAAACCAAAATCCTTCAGTCCCAGAAAGTGCGGCTCCGAGCCTTGAATCTCAGCGGCAGCCATTGTCTCGCGCGCGCGAATCGCGCCCAGCTCTTCGTACAGCTCTGGGCCAATCGCGTTCTGACCACCTTCGCCGAACGTCGAAAACAGACTGACTGTGTGCGCTCCATACTTATGCCGCATCACGATGAGCGACGTGCCGTCTTCATCGTCCGGATGCGCCGCGACGCACATCACCGTCCACGGATTCTGAAGATCGAGCAGCGCTTGATACAGCGCGACGCGATCTTCGGACACTGGTTGAGTTACCCGTGCGGCCTGCGGCGCACGGGCAACAGTAACTAGTGCCGCAACAAATGCGAGCACGAAAAGGGTTCGGGTAGCTTTGTATTTCATGGTCGTTTGCCAGCTCATTTTACTCGCAGCGGACGCATAGGTCACGCAGCGACGCGTCTTCGTTGACGCAACTCGTCTGGCCAACCTATGATTGCGACATGCCGGCGCAAACCGTAAGCATTGACGAGGCAAAGGCTCAGTTGTCCGACTTGATCGCCACCGCCCAAGAAGGCGGCGAGATTATCATTGTCGATAATGGCAAAGCCCTGGCCCGCCTGGTTTCCGCGGCGGATTCAGCAGTCTACCAAACACATCCTGCAACGACGGCCGAATTCGCAACTGACGACGAGCCGCTCGCTTGGGAGGCTGACGGTTGGGAGAACGTCGCGTGAAACGCGGCGAGATTCGTTGGTACACGTTTCGACTCCCGGACAAAAAGCGCCCGGCGCTGATTCTCACTCGCGACGACGTCATCGATCGTCTTAACGAAATCATCGTCGTCCCTGCGACGCGCACGATTCGCAGACTGACAACTGAACTGCTCCTTGCACCCGAGGACGGAATGCCTGTCGAGTGCGCGCTTAACTTCGACCACACGTCCCTTGCTCAGCGTAACCGCATAGGTTCGGTCATATGGAGTCTGCCCGAGTCGCGATGGGCGGAAGCGCGAAATGCGCTGATGATCGCCTGCGGCTTTGGTTCGCCGGAGGCGTGACGAATGTTGATAGACCCGCCAAAGCCTGCATCAACAGACGTACACCACGATGAACCAGACCTGATCCGCGGCGTCGGCCTGTGGGGCGCGACGACGCTGAACATGATCGACATGATTGGCGTTGGGCCCTTCATCACGATTCCGCTAATCATCGCTGCGATGGGTGGCCCACAAGCAATGATCGGCTGGATTCTGGGAGCGGTGCTCGTCGTTTGTGACGGCCTGGTGTGGGCGGAACTTGGCGCGGCGCTGCCTGGTTCGGGTGGTTCTTATCGTTATCTCACAGAAATCTATGGCCCGCGAAAACTGGGCCACTTGATGTCGTTTCTCTTCATCTGGCAGCTCACGTTCAGCGCGCCGCTGTCGATCGCTTCAGGCAGTATCGGCCTGGCCCAATACGCAACGTACATCTTTCCCAGGCTTGGCAATGCGACAAAAGTGACGCTGCCTGTGTTAGGCGATATCGAAATCAATGCGATTCCGGTAGCGATGGTGGCGATCGCCGCTCTCGCCGTTGCAGTCTTCCTGCTCTACCGCCGCATTACTCTGATCGAGCGGCTTTCAAAGTTCCTCTGGGTGGGAGTGATGCTGACAATCGCCTGGGTGATCTTCGCCGGCGTTTCGCACTTCGATCCGAAACTGGCATTTGATTTTCCCGCGGGAGCATTCGCGCTTCGACCGGAATTCTTTACCGGCCTGGGCGCGGCATTGCTCGTATCGGTTTACGACTACTGGGGCTACTACAACGTCTGCTTCTTTGGCGGCGAGGTGAAAGACCCCGGCCGCACGATTCCCCGCGCCGTGCTGCTCTCGATTCTGTTTGTCGCGATTATCTACATCGTGATGAACATCTCGATTCTGGGAGTTATCCCCTGGCGCGAGTTCGCAGGCACGGCGAATACGCCGGCGCAGCGCTACGTCATCTCTTCGTTCATGGAGCGACTGTACGGAACCAAAGCGGGCGTCGTGGTGACGGCTCTGATCATGTGGACGGCGTTCGCGTCGGTGTTCTCACTGCTGTTGGGTTACTCGCGCGTGCCATTCGCAGCCGCGCGCGACGGCAATTACTTTCGGGTGTTCGCCAAGGTTCATCCGCGACATCGCTTTCCTTATGTGTCGCTACTCGTAATGGGTGGCATCGCGACGGTCTTCTGTTTCTTCCGGCTGGCCGATGTGATTGCGGCGCTGGTCGTGATCAGAATTCTTGTGCAGTTCCTCGCACAGATTGTTGGCGTGATTGTTCTGCGACTGAGGCGACCCGATTTGCCAAGGCCATTTCGGATGTGGCTGTATCCGCTGCCGGCGGTGCTCGCGTTGGCAGGGTTAGTTTACGTGCTGATTTCGCGGAAGAATTTTATGAAAGAGGTTCGCTATGCGGCCGTCCTCGTCGTCGTCGGGCTAATCGTCTACTTCATTCGTGCGCGCGTGCGTCGCGAGTGGCCGTTCGGCAGTAGCCCGACCGTGAGGGAGGGCGTATGACGCGTGGAAAGCGCCCTCCCTCACGGTCGGGCTACTGCCCCGTTGGCGACCCAACTTCCAGATCGGCAACCACCGGTACATGATCTGAAGCCCGCGTTTCGGGAATCCAGGCACGCTTCGCTCTTATTCCATCTGCTTGTCGCATGAAGATGTAGTCTATGCGCTTCGCGGGCTTGTCCGCCGGATAACTGAATCCTTCGTCATTAGGCCGGGTCGCGAACCAGGCATCATCAAAAGAGTCCCGCATCAATTTGTAAGCACCACCGGCAGGAACATCATTGAAATCACCGACGACAATCAACGGACCTTTCACATCCTTCATCGCCGCTAACAATTGCTGGGCCTCGTACACCCGGCCATCTTCGTATTGATAATCCAAATGCGTCGTAACGAAATTGACGAGCCGGCCGCCGATGCGCACCTCTGTGCGAATGAAGCCGCGCCGCTCGGCTTCGCGCGTATTCCCATAAAGGCGATGGTCCGTCGCGAGGATTGGTGACCTTGAAAGAATCGCGACGCCATACTGCCCGCCCTGATAACGAAGGTTGAAAGCGAATGCGTACTCCATCTTCGTAAGCTTCGCGAGTTCCGCAATTTCGTCGATGCGTTGCGTGCGCTCGACGCCGCGATCGACTTCCTGCAAACCCACGAGATCCGGATGTTGTTGATTGATGACTCCAGCGATGCGAGCAAGGTCGAGCTTTTTGTCCATGCCGACGCCTACATGAATGTTGTAAGTCATCACTCGAATCTTTTTTGTGGGGGCGGATGGCGGTGATGCAGCTCGCGCTGCCGAAGGTCCCGAAAACGAAACGAGCGACAGCGCGAGTAGAAGCGCGACCAAGAGCCGTTTGAGGCTTTTCACAATCGATGCGTTCTCCTCTCCCTATCGGAGAGGGTCGGGGTGAGGGACGAAGTTACGGCGCGCTAAACCCTCACCCTTGCCCTCTCCCATAGAGAGAAGGATTGAAAGAATTACGACTGCGGTTCGGCGCTTTCCGGATTTATGGTCTCGGCCGCCTGAAATCCGATCTTACTGTGCGTGCCGTCGCAGAAAGGCTTGTTCGACGAAGCGCCACAGCGGCACAGAGCGATGCGCGGCCGATCGTCTGTCGGAATTCTGTTTCCGGCGGTGTCATAAACGTCAACGGCCCCTTCGATTAGGTACGGACCATTTGGTTTCGGACGAATAGATACGTCTGCCATTTCTTTTCCCCCTGAAGAATCTGTGATGAATAGCGTGTGCGAATTATGCGTCAGCCAAAGGCTAACGGCAAAGCGCAAAGAGCCTTTGATGGAGCGCGGGCATCCCTGGCCGCAAAGCGTGTGAAGCACGATCAGGAAATTATTCGCTTCGCGCTCATGCGGGCATAGATGCCCGCGCTCCGTTCCGGTTCCGCTTTGCCCTTTGCCCTTCGCGCTTTATCCTAGCGCGCGATGGAATTCATCCATGCTGCCGCGATGTTCCTCGCCGCGTTCTTTGCGGGCGTGGTCAATTCGATCGCGGGCGGCGGTACATTGCTCACATTTCCGGTTCTAATCTGGCTGGGCCTAGATCCGAAAGTGGCCAACGCCACGAGCACAGTCGCGCTTTGGCCGGGATTGTTCGGCGGGCTGTTTGGTTATCGCCATGAGATGAACGACAGCTCGATGCTCCTCATGCGGCTCGGCGCAACGAGTGTCGTGGGTGGGGGATTGGGCGCGTGGCTCTTGATCCTTACGCCTTCACTGACGTTCGCGCGGCTCGTGCCATTCTTGATTTTGTTCGCCACGATCCTGTTCATGCTGCAAGCGCCGATGACGCGTTGGCTGCGCATGCCCTCGCCAACAACCGGATCGCAAACGAGTTGGTGGACGATCGCGATCATCGTTCAATTTTTCTCAGCGATGTACGGCGGTTATTTTGGAGCAGGCAATGGAATTTGGATGCTGGCAGCAATGGGTCTGCTCGGCATGCACGATATTCACCGCGCGAACGGCATCAAGAATTTTCTGGGCATCTGTATCAACAGCGTGGCCGTGTTGGCCTTTTCGATTACGCACTTGGTTGCGTGGCCCCGAGCGCTGTTCATGGCGGTCGCCGCACTGCTCGGCGGCTACTTTGGCGCTCGCACCGCGCAACGCGTTGGTCAGACATTCATCAGGCGCGCCATCGTGGCTATCGGTTTGGTGATTACGATTGTGATGCTGTGGCGGATGAGGTGAACGCAAGATCGTGTCGGAAGCCCGACCGTGAGGGAGGGCAAGTTACCATAGCGAGCCCTTGCTTACCCGCGGGCTTCTGACACGTTCTGCGCAATCTGCGGATGAACTCATGAAGCTTCCTCGCGAATTCTACACACGCTCCAACGTCCTCGAAGTCGCTCGCGATCTACTCGGTAAGAAACTCGTCGTGCCCAATCGAAGCGGCAAACGTGTCGCGGGCATCATCGTCGAAACCGAAGCCTATCGCGGCCCCGACGATCGTGCATCGCATGCCTGGAACGGCCGGCGCACTAATCGAACGGAGACGATATACGGAATCGGCGGCACGGCGTATGTTTACTTCGTCTACGGCATGTACAACCAATTCAATGTCGTGACGAACGTCGAGAACACTCCGCATGCAGTTTTGGTGCGTGCGGTCGAGCCGATCGAAGGATTAGACGTCATGCGTCGCAGGAGGCAAGGACGATCGGAATACGAATTGACGAGCGGCCCTGGCCGTCTCTGCATCGCAATGGGAATTGATCGTGGATTAGATAAAGCGGATCTGCTTGGCGAGCGTGTCTGGATTGAAGAAGGCGTGTCCGTTTCGCCGCGACAAATTGCTCGCGGACCGCGTATCGGAATTGATTATGCTGAGAAGTGGAAGGACAAGCCCTGGCGATTTTGGGTGAAAGATAATCCGTTCGTGAGTAAACGATAATTAACCACAGCGGGCACAGAGGAAGAACGATGAGGGCCACAAGCAGGCATAAAAAGCGCAAAAGGAAATTGGCTGAACACTCGTATTGGTATTAACATACTTGACTCATCAAGTACCTAGCCCTTTCCGGTGCCAGCGGGAGCTGCGGAGCAGCGATAGGAGCTAAGCCCAAGGCGAGGCTCTGCGAGCCTTGGGTGGTGGTCGTTGGTTATCTCAGAGCCGCGAAGCGGCGACAGAGAGTTAACGGGCAGGCTGATCTATCGATGCTTTCGCCCCTTGCGGGGCTCAATCGCTCTACTTGGTTCGTTAACCCCAAGGCTCGCGGAGTCTCGCCTTGGGCTTAGTTCTGAACGCTGCTGACGCAGCTTCAGCTCTAATTCGAGTGACCGCGACTAGCTCCGTCGATAGCTGAGTCAAATATATCAATGCCCTCGTATTCTCTTGTAGCTTTTGTGCCTTTTGTGACTTTTGTGCATTTTCGTGGCTGGTTCTTACTCTTCTCTGTGTCCTCTGTGGTTAATCGTTCGCTAACTTCTTCCAGACGCTCGCTTCGCCTTGATTGCGGACCATCTCTGCAACCGTGACATATGCCTGAGCGTATAGGCCGCGCATCTCTTCCTGCGTACGCGGATGCTGCATTCGTCTTTCCAATTCTTCATCCCCCAGCAGACCGCGCTTTACGTAGCGGGAAATCGTTGGGCCTTCGCCGGCGAGATACAGCGCGAATCCTTCTTCCAACCAACGCGGCGCGCGATTACCAATCGAGTCGATCGCAACGTGCGCCAATTCATGTCGTAGAGTAGTAAACAGAACGCCGCGTTTCTTCAGGAGCGCCACGGGCTGCAACTCGATCCGGTTTCCTTTCGTCGCCGCCGCCGCCCACCACGGCTGGCCCGTGCGCGCGGTAAAGTCGCCGGTACTCTCGTTCAAGCGAATCTCAAGCGTCGGAATATTCACCGCGATCGAGGCCGCCGACGCGCGGCGCACGTAATCAGCGCGCGCGGATTCGAGCGTGCTCAGAACCTGATTAGCATCGCGACGATCGACGTCCGCTGGGTAAGTAACGCGAAAATGTTCGGAAGAGATGGTAAGCATTCGAGAAGGGGAGACCCGGAGATTCGGAGACACGGAGAGAAAAAGCGGCGCAGTCTGCAAGAGCAAATCCGATTTCCATAGCTCGCCATTCTCAGCGTCTCCGCGTCTCGCCTTCCCCCCATCTTTCTTCAAAGATGTTCCCGGAAAATATTTCTCGAGGATCTTTTGAAAATTCGCGCCGCGCTGCGCCATCACGTGCGCGCCTTCCTGGCAAAGCCCCAGGCCATGACCAAATCCGCTGCCGCGAAAAATGAAATTTGAGCCCGAACGCGCGACTTCGAACCGCGAACTTTTCAAGATATTCCATCCCAGCACGCGGCCAACAATGATTTTGAAATCCCATCCGCGGACGACCTTGTGTTGCTCGCCTTCGATCGTGATGAACTCCGCACGGCCGGTTTCGTCGCGCTTGGTCACGACAACTTGATCGAGACGATTGCCGACATCGGTGCGTGCATCTGACTTCAATGCACGCAAAAGATCCGTGCGACTGATGGTGTCAATCCATTTCGCGTGCGGCCCCGCGTCGCAGTATTCGTCGCGGACGCCGCGAAGGTATGCAGGCGGCGTGACGCCCCAAAGCTCTCCGAGGTTCGCAGTCTCTCCACCGCAAGATGCACCGAAATAGGAATCGATCGGCTGGCCGCGATCATCGATCAGGACTTGGCCCTCGGTCGCGCGAACCGCGGCGTTGAGCTTCGTGTCAGAAGCCCGACCGTTAGGGAGGGCCAGGTTGCGACTGTTGCCCTCGCTGACGCTCGGGCTTCTGACACTTACGAACCTCTGGCAGTGCGTCGTCGAACAGAAATCGTAACCATCCTTTGCGTGGCGGCCGATGTTCTTCAAGGCGTACGTGCGAATAGCAATCGCCAAAGCCTTTAAAGCCTCCGGCTGATCTTCCATCGTTCCCTCCGCGCGCGTCACGCCGAGCACGTAATCTTCGAGCGAGAGTTCTTCCGTGATGTTGTCGTGAACCAGATGGACTTTGATAGTCGCTGACGCGGAGAGAGGGAGACGCGGCGACGCGGAGCGTGAATCCGCCTCGACTTCTATTCCGCTTGATTCGTTTCGGCTCTGTGTCTCTGTGTCTCGGTGGCTGATTAGGTTTGCATACGTTTCAAAGATCGGCCGCGCAACTTCCGCGGCTTGCGATCCATGCGCGCGCGACAAGAGGACCAGGACCGCGAGCTTCACATCTGTTGGTTCGAGTTCCCTATTGCTTTGAAATGCTCCCGCAAATCCGATGAACCAGCCGTTGGTGCGAAAACCTTTCGGCGGATTTGCGGTGCCGGTCTTGCCGAGAATCGTCAGCGGCAATCGATCGAGCCTTGCACTGCGAGCGGTGCCGTAACGAACCGCGCCCGCCATTCCTTCGGTAATGATTGCTCGATGCGAATCAGCAATGTTGATGCTACTGCGCTCGACGGGCGAGAAATTCTCAGCGCGTCCAATCTGTGGCTGCAAAAGATGGCCGCCATTGACGAGCGCTGTGTAAGCAGTCAGCAACTGAATCGGCGTGACCTGAATGTGATTGCTTTCGCCAATCCCTGCCCGCGCGGTGCAATCAGCCTGTTCCGAAACGTGATTGCTCTCGGCCAAGCGCGTCTGATTCCCACTTTCACACGGTCGAACGATACCGGCGCTCTCGCCAGGCGCTACGCCCGTCGGCTGAGCGAAATCAAATTCGTGCAGAGTTGAAACTAACCGGTCGCGCCCCAATCTTTGGCCCAGCGTCGCAAAGTAGTAATTGCACGAGTAGGCGATCGCTTGCGCCGGCGACAACGGGGGCAAGTGATCGGCGTGAACGCATGGCAAAGAGAAACTCAAGCCCGTGAATCGTCCGGGACATGCTGTGCGTGAAGCTTCATCGATCAATCCCGCGCGCAGAGCGGCGAGGGCAGTGAACGGTTTGATTGCGGAGCCGGGCATCAACGCCTGCGCGTACGCTCCTTCGGCATTCACGATCGCGCGCACTCGCCCTGTCTGCGCATCCATGACGATGACGGCGCCTGCACGTCCCGCGAGCGCGGAGGTCGCCGCATCCTGCAATGCCGCATCAACTTCAGATTCGTTCTGAGCAGAATTGTTGGAAAAGAAAGTTAACGCGCCGCCGCTGAACTGATCGTGAGGAAGATTGAAGAGCAAGAGCGCGGCACAGACACAGGTCACGAGCAGCGCATGCTCACGACGCACACGATCGAATGTTCGAATGCCCAGGTCGACGAAGATCACGCCGCCGCCTCAACTGGCTGGGCGATGGCGACGGCGGCCGCCGGCGCGGGTTCAGGATTTACTCTCGCCAGCGCGCTGACAGTCACGACCCAGCCGATCAAACTAAAGATGTAAGTCAGCAGCAACCGCAAAACGAAAACAGCGAAATCGGTCTTGTTGCCTTTCGGCGTGAAGGGCACGAACAGCACTGTGTACGGCAAGACAAAAAAGACCACGAGACCCAGCGCGTAAATCAACACCGACTCTGACCCAAACGCGCAGGCAAGACGCCTGCCCAGTCGACTCATAATTAACTTTGCTCCGCCTCGCAGCGATTCGCGCAGGTTGTAGGAAGCGACTTCAACCCATAGGTGAATCGCGGCCAGCGGTAACGCCACGCCCAGCAGAACGAATTTTAAGGAAGCGAAAATTAGTGACGGCCAGTGAAGCGGCGCCGGCTGCGGCGGGCCCTGCGTTGCCGGCAACACCGGAATCGCAGGCGCGGGATAGCGAACGGCCAGCTTGTTGAGCAGGTAGTAAAGCAGCCATGCGATCAATAGCAGCGGGATCGTCGCCAGGAAGAACCGCACGGCGTCCAGCACAATCGCGCGCCAACGGAACTTCCCATCGCGAACGTGATCGATGATCGCGGCCTGATAGATGAAGAACAGCGCGGGGATCACAATCATTAGCGCGTAAGTCACGAAGACTTGCCCCACCGTCGCTTCGCGCGTCGAGATAAAGAAATACGATGCGAGCAACAACAAGAGGTAGATGATCGCGAAAACGATCAACGCACCGATGTTCGTGAACGTTGTCGCGATGCTGTTGAGCCAAAGTTTCAGGGTTGTAGTCATAACTGCCTCTCGATCACTTTAACCACAGAGAACACACAGAGGAATTAGCCGCAGATGAACGCGAATTATCGCTGATTAGAAAAAGCAAAGTCTTATTCGCGTTAATCCGCGTGTATCCGCGGCTAATGTTCATTCTCTTCTGTGTCCTCAGTGGTGATTACTTCTTGTCCAAAATCCGCAACCGATCGTTCGAAGTATTCGCTTGCACGGTCGGCTGATACATCAACTCGACGCGCGCCGGCGCAACTTTGAATTCGCCCGGCACTTCAACACGCATGGCGTATTGTTGTGTCGCGTCGCCGTCAAAGTAGTTCATGAAGATCGCCGTGCGGTTGTCGCGGAATTCACGATTGCTGTACCAGTCGCTCCAATTGCCGAGCGAATAGTTCAGATAGATGCCGCTGACCCGCCCGACCTGTTCGGCTCCCGCGGGAATCGGATCCTCGATCATCAGGTACTGCGCGCGCGGGCCGGTGATGTGCAGCCGGACGACGATCATGTCGCCTGAGCGCAGCTCGCCGCTTAAAGGTTCGACCTTCCAGCTAGCTTTGCCGTTTTCGTCTTCCGTGACACGCAGCCGCAGATACTCGCGCGTGATCTTCAAACCCCCTGAGGAATTCGCCGGCACACTATCATCAGCCGTGAAGTATTCCAGCGCGCTCGAAACATACAGAGCACCTTTGCCGTGCTTCACGATCCGAATCTGGTTTGTGCCGCCGACTTCGCTTCCCTTCTTCGCAATCGTGAACGTCTGCGCGTTCGAGGCTTCGCTGGAGCCGATGTGTTGGCCCGCGACTTTCTCACCGTTCAAATAGACTTCGAACGAATAGTCGGGCGAAAGCTCACGGCTTACTTTCAGATAATCCGAAAGACCATAGATCGCGAACGCCGTCTCTTTCGTCGACAGCCAGTAATATCCGTTGCGACGATTCTTCACCAGCCAGCGCGCGACCTTCGGCAGCAGATTCGAGCCGGGATTGATTTGCGACAGCGCCTTCAACGAAAGCGAAGTTGCCTCCGGATCGAGATAAACGTCGCGGCCATAGTCATTCACGCGCGCTGTCTGCCAATGCGCTTCGAACTCGTCCTGTTGCGCTGAGCTTTCGATCAGCTTCGCGACTTCGCTCGCGCGTCCGTCCTTTCTTTCTTGCAGAGCGAGCGCCAGCAACGCGCGGCCGTATGGGCCAAGGTTGTTGCGTTTGCCGTACAACTCATCGAGAAAGTGCGTGTCGCCGTCGCCGCTTTCCGTGAACGCGTAGATCATGTACGCGCGGGTCTCATCATCAATCGGATTGCCGTTGTCGTTCTTGCCGGCGTTGAGCAGCGCCTGCAATTTCTGCCGCCCCTGCGCGTGCCGCCAGCCATCGACTTGAAATCCGGCGCGACTCGCCATCGTCAGACCGTCGACGACGTAAGCCGTCATGAACGGATCGCTCTTGTCGTCCTTCCACCAACCCCAACCGCCGTCGTCATGCTGATACGCGTACAAACGATCGAGCCCTTTCTGAACCTTCTTGTCCAGATCGTTCGACGCGCGAATCTTCGCCGTGGGAATGTCCTTCAGCGTTTGCGCGACGACGATGTTCGGCAGAAAACTTGACATCGTCTGTTCGGTGCAGCCGTAGGGATAGCTCGTCAGGTAATCGAGCGCCCCAAACAAAGCGCCCGCGATCGAAGGCGAAGCTTCGATGCTCAGGTTACGGGCGGACACGTCGGCCCGTCCCGGCAGATCAAGATTGAAAGTCTGTTCCGCATCGTTCTGCGTAATCGCGGTCGTGTTACCCGCGGTCTGTTTCAATCCGTGCGGCACAATCTCCATCGTC
>DATLVM010000564.1:0-9187 GCA_035577445.1 Pyrinomonadaceae bacterium | reverse complement strand
TTTCATAAGTAATATCGCGTTTGATGTCGGCCGTCCGCCCGTGACCCTGCATGTCGACGGCGATCACTTTCCGCGTTTTGGCGAGTTCCGTGATCCAATCGTTCCAGTCGCCCGAAATTGCCATAAATGCCCCGTGCAGCAACACCACAGGCTCGCCGCTGCCGTGGATCTCGTAATACATTTTTAGTCCGTTAACCGGCGCATAGCCCGTAGTTGGTTTTTGCTGCCCCGATACAACAGCCGGCAGAAACACCGTCAGCACAATCGAAAGAAAAAAAGCTGTTGCCTTCATATTCTGATTCATATTAATGACCTTTCTCACGCAGCGAATACGTTCCTAATGAGGCCGCTATCGCCGCCGAAAAAACCAGTGGTTGATCGGAAGGAAGACCGGCCACCCGAAAAACTTATTTCATCAGCCCGCCTTTTCATTCTGACCCTCAAGCCCGAATCGTATTGCCGCTTCAAGTATTTCCATGTTTATATCTTTTAGAGTTTTGAACCTGATGCAATACCCGGTCACGCTCGCCTTGCCGATTTCTTTTCCATAGACCTGGCTTAAGTATTTCTTATCCTCAATACCCATAATATAAACAGAGATCCCGGTTTTGTTAGCGCTCAAACCAATTTGATAAAACTCTCTGGTCGTTCCATCGGCATATTTCATGGTGTAGGCTCCGTATCCTGCATTAGGATTGGAAACGGTTTTACCTGCGCTGTCTTTCCCATCCAGGAACCATAATTTGCATGCCGGCATTACTTGCAGAATGATGCGATGCAACGCTTGCATGTCGCTGCGTTTTGGTTCGGGTTGGCTGGCAATATATTTTTGGATCTGTTCTGGTACGTTCATAGGCGGATTTAACTGGTGCATTCAACGTTCAAGTGCAAAACCGGAATTAGTTTTCGTTCCAGGGGAGCGAGATGTTTATAGGTCGGCAGGCGACGGTCGCCTTGCGCCCTCACGCTGCGCCCAGACTATTCCGTTGCTTCCTCGGGAGCTGGGTAGAAAAGAAGCTCGCGCACCTCGCCGGCCACATCGCAGGCAATTGCACCCTTCTTCGCCCATGCCAGCGCCTCGTCTATGTCAGCGCATTCCAGTATCCAGAAACCGCCGATGTGCTCCTTGGTCTCGGTGTACGGCCCGTCGGTGACCAGCACCTTGCCGTCGGGCTGGGCCCGCAGCGTCTTTGCGTTGCTGACCGGGGAAATTCCGCAAGCGAACTTCCTCACGCCGGCAGCAATCATTTCCCGGTTGAGCGCGTGGATCTCCTCGATCATCGCTTCGGTGACGGCGGACGGGTCGAAGTCGTCGGGGAGGTAGTTAGCAACTAGATACTGTGGCATTTTTTCTCCTGTAATGGTCTTTAGTTTTTAGTCTTGGGGCGGGCCGCTTGCCTCGCCTTCACCATATAGTCGAACGGCCAGACCAGAATTCGACAACTCGCCCAAGAAATTTTTCTTCGGCGCTTAAGCAACTAAAGTGAGCTGACGAAGTTTCGAAATCCAAAACTGGTCAAGATCGAACCGGCGATCCAACCGCCGAACCGCGCGCCAACGGCGCCGAACTCGTCGGCGAGGTGGCCCAGTACGAGGACAAATACAGGCTCTGCTACATGCGAGGCGCCGCGGGCATCATCGTCGCGCTGGCCGAGGAACTCTTCTGAAGCGTTCACTGCCGGCGGAGAAACCGGTGTTGTTCCTGTTTTGGGCGGCCAGCTCCTGCAATAACGAATCGTAATATCGCAGGCTTGATCCCTGTGTTCTCGGCATCTTTCTTCAGATCGAAGACCTGATCTCGATCTGTTGATGTATCGCATAACGATAAATATGTATTGACACACAATAACGCCCTGGGATAGGATTTCAGTGTAGGCCATCCAAAAGAAACATATGAAACGAGCCTCAACAATCTTCCTTCAGGTAGTGATTGTACTTTTCGGCATAGGCATTCTGGCCTGGTTGCTGTGGGAACCTCATGTCGAGGGCGTCAACGCGCACGCCACGTTCTTTGAGGTGTATCTCAGTGCCTTTATTGCCTACATCTATGTCGGTTCCATTCCGTTTTTTGTGGCGATCTACCAGGCAGTCAAGTTGTTGAGCTACGTAGGGCGAAATGAAGTATTTTCGGAACGTTCCGTGCGAGCTTTGCGGATCATAAAGTACTGCTCACTGATCATTATCGGCTTTGTCGCGGTAAGCGCACTTTTCATGATAGGTGGCGACAGGGATGACCGGCCGGCGGGTGTTTTCTTGCGCCTGCTCATTACTTTTCCTTCAATCGTCATCGGCACAACTGCCGCGGTGTTTGAGCGGATCCTACAAAACGGGGTGGAAACAAAATCCGAGAACGACCTGACTGTCTAAACGAACATGGCCATCATCATTAACATCGACGTCATGTTGGCGAAAAGAAAAATGAGCGTCACCGAGCTCGCCGATAAAGTCGGCATTACGATGGCTAATATCTCCGTGTTGAAGAATGGCAAAGCAAAAGCGATTCGGATATCAACATTGGAGGCCATCTGTAAAGCTCTAGAATGTCAGCCCGGAGATATTTTGGAATATAAGGAGTAGCAACGCTTCCATTTCTCTCGCGCAGGGTTAAGATGCGACCACTCTGTCTTAAGCCAAACTCACACCGCCTTACCGTCACCTACCATTCCGTCTTACCCAAATCGCAGAATCGCACTCAGATCCTCGAGAAGGGCTGTTATTTAGCGTTTGAGATACTAGCCCGTATCGTAGATCGCGGACTATTGATGTTTGCTCGCTCCTCTCCAAGAGTGAAAGGCGGTTCGTGGTGCTAATAAGGAAGCAGTTTGGTGTCAGGTTTTGTTTACTCGGTGTTTCATTTCATACTCTAGCAGGAGCGGCGTGCGGCGAATCTGTGCAAAGTCGTCACCGCCAATGCGCCCAAGCAGATTCGCAATCCTTTGTCGCGCACTCTTATCCTTTGGCCCAGGTTTTCATTTGAAGTGAACACTGAAGTCACGCCACGGAGTCTAACTCTCGAGTGAGAGGTGTGATCTGAAACTCGCCGCCCATTCCATAAAGCTTGCCATGAAGCTTGACGAAAATTGCTTCGGCAACTTTGTGGTGACAGTGAAGGCTTGACGCTGCGAGAAATGACTCTTTTCCGGCACGTCTGCATTTCTCCCAGATTCGCGTCTATCAAAGCTGAGGAGTGCGCTGAAAGTCAGCTCACTGCTTGCTAATTACGCCGCACGCGATGCGATCGCCCGAGTTGCCTGAAGGATCCGTTTTCATGTCATCGGCCTTGGCGTGAATAACGAGCGCCGTACCGCGGTTGGCGAATAGCGAAGAAGCGCCGTCGCCTAAATTGACTCGGGCGTCAGTAACAGTTACCCGCGCGGTCCCATCGGCGCCGACAGTGAAGTTATCCATGTCACCGGCGTGCGGCCCCATCGGATTCTTGGTTCCGTGTTGCTTGGCGTCAGGATTGAAATGCGGGCCAGCCGATGCGAATGCCGGACCTTCGCACTTGGCCATCTGGTGAATGTGAATTGCGTGCTCGCCGGTCGGTAAGTTTTTCAAATCGAGCACGATCTTCACCCCGCCGCCGCCCGGTGAAATCGTGGCTTTGCCTACGCTTTCGCCCTGGCCATTTTTAATCTCGACGGTGACACTCTGCTGCGCGGTTACGTAAGTCAAGAACACCGCCGCGAGGCTGATTAGTAACGTCCACAGGAATACTTGTCGTTTCATTTTTGGACCTCCTCAAGACTTAACCATGAATTTCAATTACTTCTTTCGCGTCTTTGCGGCCTGTTTGGCGGCGCGAGACCGCGATCCCGCTGAACGTTTCTTGGCGGCACTGCGAGCCTGGCGTGACAAAGCTCGCTTTGAAGCAGCACTGTGACCTTCGCGTTTCAACGCGCGCAAAGTGGCGCGCGAACGCTTTGCCGATTTCTTAGCGCTCTTCTTTTTTCCCTTTTTCAAATCCCGGGCAGCCTGTTTGCGCGTCTTCTTTGATCCCTTCTTGGGCGGTTTCAGCTTAACACCTGCACGTCTGGCTTTCGAAAGACCAATGGCGATTGCCTGCTTAGTCGATCGCGCGCCGTGTTTTCCTTCGCGCACATGCTCGATTTCTTCGCGAACAAATTCTCCCGCTTGAGTACTCGGGGGCCTTGCCCTCCTCCTTGTCCTGCTCAGCCTTTTCAAGTGTTTCCTTTTCCGGCATCCGTACTCCTTTCAAGTCCCTTCAACGCTCAACTACGACGTCGCGCGGTCCGCGCTCCATCCTTAGACTCCCCACTCCACTGAAAAGGATCGAGGCACATAGTTATGTGTCGGGGACTTAGTTCGGGGGGTTACAAATTCTCGCGCGCGTCTTGTTCGCGTTCCCAACGCTCCGTCATCCGCGTTCTTTCAGCTTGACGCCGCTTCTCTCGTTCATAGGACTCTCCCGGATCACGACCGGTAACCGCGTGGTACCAGGCGGGATGATGGGTCCAGGCCCACTTCTCTGTCACTGTCCCATCGGTCATTGAACGAAGCGTGCCGGGTTGATGCGATGTGCCTTCGTAAATGTGAATGACGAATCCGGCCAACATCAACAGCGCCGCCAGATCGTGGATGACATAACTGATGGCCACTGCCCAGCGCGGAATCGCATCATCGAACCACATCACGAGACCGGTGATCAGAAACAGGACACCGCTCAAAACGATCAGCCAGAAGTAAATCTTTTGCCCTCCGTTAAAGAAGCCGACATCTTCGGGCTCAACTCGGTGTTGGTGCGTCGTATATTCCTTGAGGCGCTTAACCCAGCGGCGATCGGCGGCGGTCCAGGCCATCGGCGCCAGCCAGTTCAGAAACTGAAAAAAGAAAAAGAGGTCGAATAGCAACCCGAACCACGGATGAAGCAGACGCGTCCTCGGTCCGCCGCCAAACAGCGGTGTCAACCAGCGATAAAGCCACGGAGAATAAATGGCGAGGCCGGAGATAAGCGACAGGACGAAGAAGATCGCCACCGACCAATGCAGCACACGCGTGTAGACGGGGTGACGCAGCAGTTCGCCACGATGAAGCACGGTCTCGCCTACGCGATCGGCTTCGCGGCGCGCGCGTTCATCGAATCGATCAACTGAGGCGCTCATTTTGATTCTTTCAACTCGGTACAGAACCACGAGCTGTAGTGAGCGGGATAAAAGCTCGACATGCGAACAGATATTGATACTGAAACTAATCTCCCAGTATTTGAAAGGCGGCTCTTTGTCCCGCTCGCTATCGCTCGCGGTTCTGTAACAGATCTCATGGCTGTTCCTTTCGCTTGGCCGCAACCGGGTCAGGACGTTCGGTAACAACCGGCGGCTCTTCAGGTTGGGGCAATCTGGGACCGACCGAAACCCGATGAAAAAAGATGGCGACAATTCCCAGCAGTCCCATCCATAAACCAACCGGTTTTGCTAACCACTTCCAATAGGTGTAACTCGGCGGGATGACGGGGTTCGCCGGCAGTCCGTACTTTTCCGGCCGCTTGATGTCATGCAGTACGTAAACCACGTGAGTACCGCCGATGGATTGCGGATTGTAAACACCCGCATCGGCAAAGCCTGAAACCTCTCGCAACTGTTTCGCGCGCAGGCCGGCGATCTGGACCATGTCGGACTTGGCGCCAAACTTCAAGCATCCCGTAGGACACGCCTTGACGCACGCGGGCTCAAGCCCCTGACCGACACGGTCCGAACAGAGCGTGCACTTGTAAACTTTCTTCGTCTTCGGATGAAACTTGGGAATGTCGAAGGGACAGCCAGAGATGCAATAACCGCAACCGATGCAATTCTCCTGCTGAAAGTCGACGATGCCGTTGGTGTACTTAATGATCGCGCCGTCGGCCGGACACGCCCGGAGACAACCAGGATCTTCGCAGTGCATGCACTGGTCTTTCCGCAGCAACCACATCAGATTGCCATCATCGCGCTCATCTTCGACGAACTTGATCAGGTTGTAGTAGTTCCACTCGGTGGTGGGCATCGTCTGGTAAGTATCGCTGAAGGTGGTCTCGCGAAACGGATGATCATTCCACTCGACGCACGCGACCTCGCACGCCTTGCACCCAATACAAGTGGTCACGTCGATGTACTTGCAGACTTCTTCTTCACGGCGCGCGCCGGCTCCAGGCACAGGTCCGGGATGGGCTGAGATTTCCCGAATCTGAAATGTCTGTGGGTTACTCATCTCTTTGTCCGACAAACTTTAGTTTGTCGCTTCCTCTCGCCTTCGCCGTCTCGAACTCCTCATTCACCAAACGACAAACTGAAGTTTGTCGAACATCATGCCTTCTCAAGCTTCACCAAAAATCCTTTGAACTCCGGCGTGTACGCGTTTGGATCGATAGCCGCGGGCGATAATTGATTGGCCGTCATCAGCGAAGTCTTGCCCTCGTCTTCCGCAATGCCGCGATAGCCCCAGTGAATCGGCACACCGATTTGGAAAGTCTCTTTGCCATCGATCATCATTGGCTTGATTCGCTTGGTGACCATCGCTTTGGCGATGTATTGACCGCGGGCGCTCGTGACTTTTACTTTCTCGCCGCCGGTAATCCCCATCTTGTCAGCCAGCTTGGCAGGCACTTCGACAAACGGCTCAGGAACTAACTGAACATTCATCGGATTGTTCTTCGTCCAATAGTGATAATGCTCGGTCAGTCGATAAGTTGTGCACACCACGTTGAAGCCCTGCTCAGGCGTGCCCAGTTTGTCCATATCGGATTTGAACTTCTTCGCGACAGGATTGTTTGATTGGTTTGGATGAAGCGGGTTCGCGATCGGACTTTCCACCGGCTCGTAGTGCTCCGGAAATGGTCCATCAGCAAACGCTGCCAGCGGCCCAAAGATGCGGCCCACACCTTCGGGATTCATAATGAACGGCCCCATGTGATCGGAAGGTTTTGAATCAACTTTGAAGTCGGGCACGTCGTTGCCGACCCACTTCTGCTGGGCTTCATTCCACCAAACTTGCCGCCGTTCTGCATCCCATGGCTTGCCTGATAGATCGCATGACGCGCGGTTGTACATGACGCGCCGATTGGCGGGCCATGAATAACCCCAGTTCGGAAAGATGCCGAGGCCGGATGGATCTTCCGTTCCGCGTCGCTGCATCATTGTGCCGGCTTCGGTCCACGATCCGGAATAGAGCCAGTTGCCGCAGGCAGTCGTACCGTCATCTTTCAACCAGGCAAATCCGGGTAACTGCTGGCCAGCTTTGATCGTCATGCCCGGCTGCGTGTCCAGAGTGATATCAGCGACGGCTTTCCCATTGATCTCTTTCGCGACGTCGGCAAGTGAAGGATTCTCAGGCGTGGTATAGCCCCAGGTGAGATTGACGATCGGATCGGGATATTTGCCGCCTTCCGTCTGATAGAGTTCTTTCACCTTCAGGAAAATGCGCGCCAGTATTTCCTGATCGACTTTCGCATCACCCGGAGGCGGCACGGCCACGTACTTCCATTGCAGCCAGCGCGCCGAGTTCACGAAGGTGCCGTCCTTTTCGGCAAAGCCCGCGCCCGGCAGACGATAGACGGTAGTATTGATCTGCTTCATCTGATCCAGCGTTGTGCCCGGCGCTCGCCAAAATTCGGCAGTCTCTTCGGGATAGAGATCGCAGACGACCAGGAAGTCTGCCTTCTTGAGCGCCTCAATGTTCTTGCGCGAGTTGGGACCAATCGCCACGCCATTCATGCCGAAAGCAAACAAGCCTTTGACTTTGCCCGCGTACATTTCGTCCCACATATTGGTCCAATCGAACTTGCGATCGATCTTCGGCAAATAGTGATAACTGAAATCGTTCTCTTTCTTCGCAGAGTCGCCATAGAGCGATTTGAGGAACGACACCATGAACTTTGGCGTGTTGGACCAGTAGTTGTACGAATCCCACTCGTTCGGCTTCGAAGCTGTCGGCGTGGTGCGTTTGAGATAAGTCGCCAGGTCGGTGTCGGTCGGCAGCCCTGGCTTCAAATAGCCTGGGAAAATATCAAACACGCCGCCCATGTCCGTGGCGCCCTGAATGTTCGAGTGTCCGCGCAAAGCATTAACGCCGCCGCCCGCGCGCCCAACGTTCCCCAGAATCAATTGCAGGATTGCTGCGGTGCGAATGATCTGCGTACCCGAGGTGTGCTGCGTCCAACCCACGGCATAAATGATCGTGCCGGCCTTCTTCATGTTTCCGCCTTTGCGAATTGACGTGAACAGATCGGCCGCTTTCAGGAATTGATCTTTGGGAATGCCGGTGATGCGCTCAACCATCTCTGGCGTGTAGCGCGAGTACTGTTGCTTCAGCAGTTGAAAGACGCTGCGCGGATGCTGAAGCGATAGATCGTAGGCAACGTTCGGCGGTAGCATCGGCGGTGGCTTTTGACCTCCCTGCCCTGTTGCGCCCGGAGTTCCCGCCGCTTGATGACCGCCGGCCTCGCCGCTTTTCTCTGAATTCTTTCCGCCTGAGTTTCCGGCGTTGCCCGCCCTTACGTTCGGGCTTCTGACACTCTCGTTCCCGTTGGCCGTGGCGGCAGCAGCGGCTGCTTCAATCTTGCCGCCTTCTTCATAGTTCCAGGTTGATTTGTCGTACGTCGTGCCGGCCGCATCGAAGCCTGAGAACAATCCATCCTCAGGAAGTTTGAATCCCTCCTTCACGATGAACGCCGCGTTGGTGTAGTTGATTAGATAGTCTTTCGCGATGCGGTTGTTCTGAATCGCGTAATTGATCAAGCCACCGAGAAAGGCGATGTCGGTGCCGGCGCGAATCTGGCAGAAGAGATCGGCTTGCGTCGCCGTGCGGGTGAAGCGCGGATCGACGACGATCATCTTGGCATTGCGATGCAGCTTCGCCTCCACCGGCCACTTGAAGCCACACGGGTGGTTCTCAGCCGGGTTGCCACCCATGATCAGCATCATGTCGGTGTTCTTGATGTCGACCCAGCCGTTGGTCATCGCACCGCGTCCGAAAGTGGGCCCCAAACTGGAGACCGTCGGACCGTGTCAAACCCGGGCCTGCGTTTCGAAATAGCAGACCCCCAGGCTGCGCATGGTCTTAACGGCGAGAAAATTTAATTCGTTTGTATCAGTGCAGCCGCCGATCCAGCCGATGGTTTCCAGCCGATTGACGGTTTGGCCGTCCTTATCCTTGTCGATGAAAGTTGCGTCCCGCGTCTTCTTTGTCCAGCGAG
>DATLVM010000563.1:0-2551 GCA_035577445.1 Pyrinomonadaceae bacterium | reverse complement strand
GGGACTTGTTCCCATGTTTACTTGTACGCATGGTTAATAGTTAGTTAATCTGACGATCCGAAAATCATTATGCAAGTTGAACTTCATGCAAAGACTGACATAGGTCGGGTCCGCCGTGGGAATGAAGACAACTTCCTTCTGCTGGATTTGACCGTGCCGCGCGTGTGGAGCGGTTCGGACGGTCCAGAGAACCCTGAGGAGATGAATCAGTTTCCGCTCGGCGATCTGGGTCTTGTGCTGGTTGTGTCAGACGGTATGGGCGGCGCGTTGGCGGGCGATGTTGCCAGCCGGATGGCCATTGAAGCCGTGCGCGATACGTTGATGGGCAATAACGCCGATGGCAACGGATGCGAGCCCGACTCATCGCTCGTGGATTGTTTGAAGCACGCGACGATGCAGGCTAACCGAAATATTCATTACAAGAGTCTTGAAGACAGTCGTTGCAGCGGCATGGGCGCCACGCTGACCGGCGCGGCCGTCAAAGGCGACAAGCTCGATTTGATTCAGGTCGGCGACAGCCGAGGCTATGTGATGCGCGGGCAACAGATTCGACTGGCGACGAAAGATCAATCGCTGGTGCAGCAACTCGTCGACGTTGGGCAAATTAGCGAAGAAGAAGCCGAGACGCACATGTTCCGCAACGTCATCCTGCAAGCGCTCGGCGCGCAGAACGAGTTGACACCGGCGACCGCGCGCATTCAACTTCGCGATGGCGACATGCTGCTCTTATGCAGCGATGGGTTGTCAGGCAAGCTCAAGAATGAAGAGATTCGTCAGATCGTTTCCGACGCCGGAGATTTGGGAGCCGCTTGCAGCGCGCTGGTCCAAGCCGCAAACGATCGGGGTGGTGAAGACAACATCACGGTGGTGCTGGCTCGCTTTACCGGAGAGGATTTGCGCGATCCGGCCGGCGACCGAATTACCGTTGAGTTACCGCCAATGGAAGAAGATCACACGCTCGACGAAACCGAAGCTGACACACAACACCCTTAATCAACCTTTCAACTCCTTGCCTCGCCAATCGGGTGCTCCTCCAATTCGTCTAACATAGATCGATGCCCCTTGGACTCGCGTGACTTCCACGCGGTCACCGGCTTCCAATGTGTCTTCGCCGCTATCGGGATAAGCAGTCCACGTCGAACCGAAAACCTTCACGGCGCCTTCGTTGAGCGCTCCGCGGCTGGAAGAGACAACCGTGCCAATTTTCCCCGGGAGAGATTCCGCGCCCGTCTTCAAATCGCCGCCGGTCTTTTCGCGCGAGAAGTAGTTAACGAAAATCGTCCGCGACGCCGCAGTCAGAGCAATAGAAACAACCGCGAAGATTAGAAATTGGACAATGATGCTGTTCACACCGAGCAATCCCGCGAGGCCCGCTGCGAGCGCACCGATACCGAACCACAGCAGCACAAAGCCGGTGGTGAAGATTTCAGCGACGATCAGAATCGCGCCGAGAATCGCCCAGAAGATCCAGAGATAATCCTGCATTTTGGTTATTCCCTCTCCCTCTGGGAGCGGGTTAGGGTGAGGGTCTTAGCGTCTCAGCAATAATACAAATGAATATTTCTTCTCACGCTAGCTGCGCCCTCACCCCGGCCCTCTCCCATTGGGAGAGGGAGCTTCACCCTTTCAGAAAATTCTTCATCACGAACCAAATATTCGCGGGCCGCTCGGCCAGTCGCCGCATGAAGTATGGATACCAATGCTTTCCATAAGGCACATATACTCGCATGCGGTAACCGTCGCGCGCTAGTTGCTCCTGCAAATCGCGCCGGATCCCGTACAGCATCTGAAACTCAAATGCCTCCTTACTGATGCCTTCGCGCTGCGCAAAGTCTACCGTCGCATCGATCATCTTCGGATCGTGCGTCGCGATTCCATGATAAGTGCCGCTTGCCAAAAGCAATTGCATCACGCGGACATAATTTTCATCGACATCTTTTTTATCCGGATAAGCGACACTGGCCGGCTCGTCGTACGCGCCTTTGCACAGCCGGATGCGCGCCGGAATCTTCAGCAGCTCCCTGGCGTCTTCCGTCGTGCGATAGAGATATGATTGAAGAACGATGCCGACATCGTTCAATCCAAACTCCGAACGGAGCCGCTTGAAGATATCCAGCGTGGCTTGCGTGACGTTCGATCCTTCCATGTCTACGCGCACGAAGTTGCCGCGGCGCACTGCCTCTTCGACGATGCGGCGAGCATTCCGGTAAGCAAGTTCAGGATCGATTTCCAAACCAAACTGGGTCAGCTTGATCGAAACATTTGAGTTGATCCCAGTTTCGTCGATCTTCGCGAGGACGTTCAGGTACTCGCGGACTTCGGCTTCCGTGCCCTCGACGCTATGCACGCCTTCGTTCAGATGATCGAACGAAGCCGAACATCCTTTGGCATTAATGTCACGAATGGCGGCGATGGCTTCGTCGGTCGTCTCGCCGGCGATGAAACGGGTGGTGAGTTTTTTGAAGAGGCCGAACCGGGCGGCAAAATTCTTGAGACCTTCCTGCCGAGAAAGGTAGATCAGCGCGCTTCGCGTAAGCATTAGGTATTAGGG
>DATLVM010000562.1:0-6542 GCA_035577445.1 Pyrinomonadaceae bacterium | reverse complement strand
TCATTTCCCTTTAGCAACAGCAGCAGGCCGCGGTTCATATGAGTGTTCGGCAGTTCTTCCTTGATCTGGAGCGCCTGATTGAAATCGTTAAGGGCGCGATCAAAGTCGGCGAGCTTCATAAAGATCGTGCCGCGAGCGTGGTAAGCGGCAGCGAGGTCTGGCTTCAGTTCAATCGCGAGATCGAGATTTTTCTTTGATGACGTAAGGTCATCCTTCAGCAATTGCACGTATCCCAGTTGGTAGAGAGCTTCCGGCGCCCGAGGCTTTAGAGCCAGTGCGCGTTCGAGATCCTGCTGGGCCCCTTCCAGGTCGCGTAAATCAATTCGCGCGTCGGCTCGGTCGATGTACGCCTCGCTCAACTTGTTGTTCAGTGAAATGGCGCGGTCGAAATCGGCGACGGCGTCGGCAATCTCACCCTTCAGCCGATAGGCGACGCCGCGACAAACGTATGCCTCGCCCAGGCGCGGACTAATGCGAATGGCAGCGTTGAAATCATTGATTGCGCCGATGAAGTCACTCTGCTTGAGGCGCACGAGACCGCGGCTGGTATATGCCAGGGCCGTGAACGGATCGATCACAGTGATTCGATCCGCGTCCGAAGGCGAATCGAAACTGTTTACTGCGCTGGGGCGATCTGTCGAGGGTTGTTTCGGTTTGTCCAGACGCGAACTGATCTCAATCGCACGGCTAAAGTCTTCGAACGCCAGGTCGAGATTGCCCTGCTCACAATTCTTCTGTCCCTGCTGAAAAAACTTTCTGGCCGAGGAAGGCGTCTGGGCGCTCACGATTGCCGACAACAATGTGAGAACGAAAACGGCGAAAAGAATTTGACGATAACGCATCGAAGCGACCTCCTTGAATTTGTTCGTGCGCTTCGTGAACACGGGGGCGTTGCACACTTCCAGCGCGTTCGAGGTTTCTGCGAATCAGTTCGTTGAAGGTTGGTGGCGAGTGCGTTAAGATGCGGGGCGTCGACGATGCATCTTTGGTCGCTTACGCTACCAAACCTGCTTGTCAATGGCCTCGCTGCTACTGCAATAGCGGCGGGGCTTTTTCGTCTTCAAACTTGTACGCGCAAATGCGTCTGCGGTTCCGAACAATTCCGCGCGTGACGATCACTTAACAATTCTTTACAAGCGTACTTGAGTTAGTGAATCTCAGCCGCCGAAGGTTTCAATGACTTCGCATTTTGCGCTCATCAATTGCGTTGTTATACTGCGCAGTCACTTCGATCACTTCAATATCCAATTAACGGGATCGAGCATTCACTAAATGAGCATTCTCGTCGATAAGAACACGCGCCTGGTCGTCCAGGGCATCACCGGAAAAGAAGGAACGTTCCACACTAAGCAAATGGTTGAGTATGGGACCAATGTTGTCGGCGGAGTCACTCCCGGCAAAGGCGGCACGACTCACGAAGGCATTCCCGTTTTCAATACCGTCGCAGCCGCCGTGAAAGAAGCCGGCGCGAACGCTTCGGTGATTTACGTGCCGCCGGCATTTGCAGCTGACGCAGTCATGGAAGCCGCCGACGCTGGCATTCCCGTCGTCGTCTGCATCACCGAGGGAATTCCCGCGCTCGACATGGTGAAGGTCAACGAGTATCTGCGCGACCAGAACACTCGACTGATTGGTCCGAACTGCCCCGGCATCATCAGTCCCGGCAAATGCAAAATCGGAATCATGCCCGGTCACATTCATAAAGAAGGCAACATCGGCGTTGTCTCGCGCTCAGGAACCTTGACGTACGAGGCGGTCGGACAATTAACGTCGCTGGGGATGGGCCAGTCGTCGGCCGTAGGCATCGGCGGCGATCCGATCGTTGGGACCACGCACGTCGACGCCTTGAAGTTGTTTCAGGAAGATCCGGAGACAGCAGGCATCGTGATGATCGGCGAGATTGGCGGCACTGCCGAAGAAGAAGCCGCCGCGTTTGCGAAAGAGAATGTCACCAAACCGATCGTGGCTTTCATTGCTGGGCAGACAGCGCCGCCGGGACGCCGCATGGGCCACGCGGGAGCGATCATCGCCGGCGGGAAGGGAACCGCGGGGGAGAAAATGGCTGCCCTCTCCGCCGCAGGCATTCATGTGGTGAAATCGCCGGCTGATATTGGATCGGCTATGAAGGAAGCGCTAAAGAACTAGAACTAGCCGCGGATTAACGCGGATACGCGCAGATCAGAAACGGCGGCTCCGCTTGTATTTATCCGCGTTCGTCCGCGCAAATCCGCGGCAAGAAAACACCGGAGATAAATGACATATCAAGCAGGTAACTTAACATTCGCAATCATCAAACCCGACGCAGTAGCAGCGGGCAACGCAGGAAAGATCATTGATCGAATTATCAACGGCGGCTTTCGCATTCGCGCGATGAAGATGATTCATCAAACGTGCAATCAAGCCGAAGGCTTTTATGAAGTTCATCGCGGCAAACCGTTCTATGATGGCTTGACGGAATTCATGTCGAGCGGGCCCTGCGTCGTTATGGTTTTGGAAAAAGAAGGCGCGGTCAAAGCCTGGCGCGACGCGATGGGCGCAACCGATCCGGCGAAGGCTGACGAAGGAACGATTCGCAAAGATTTCGGATCATCAGTCGGCGAGAACGCGACACACGGGTCCGATTCAGATGAGAACGCCGCGATGGAGATCGCATATTTCTTTAGTAAGCTGGAGCTCGTCTAACTCGTCGGTTGTCGTTGTCAGTTGTTAGTTGCAACGGCCGATTGACGAACCACTGATAACTGACCGCCTACAACTGACAAAACAATGAAACGCTGCCCAACCTGCAACCGCACGTTCGATGAAGACTGGCTGGCCTTTTGTACTCAGGACGGCACGACCCTCGTCGAAGATTCGCCGGCGAGAGCTGACGAACCGCCGCCCACGATGCTCGCTCCTCCGCCTCCACCAGTCGGTGGGTGGAAGGCGCCGTCGGGCGATTTAGGTTCGGGACAATTTCAACCGCAGCCATCGCCACCTCCTCAGCCACCGCAACCAAATTACGCGTCGCCATCAAGCGGCTTCGGTGCTCCGCAGTTTCAACCACCGCCGCAGCAGATGCAGGCCGGTTGGCAGCCGCCTCCACCGCCTCCGTATAAGGCCGGACCGAAACAAGGTTTGGCAATCGCTTCGATGATTTGCGGCATCTTCAGCGTGACCATTGGCTGGTGCTGTTACCTCGGGGTCATCTCAGCTCCGGTCGCGCTAGGCCTGGGCATCTATCAGATAATCCAAATCAAGAACAAGCCCGAAGAGAACGGCGGCAAGTCGATGGCCATCGTCGGCATCGCTCTGGGCGCCGCCTACTTTCTTTTGCTGGCGCTCGTCATAGTGATTTACGGTGCTGCGATTTTCATGCAGGGCATCAAGTAATAGCTGCGGCTCATTCGGACAGATGAAGGCGCTGAGGTAAGATAGAAGCCGTCATGTCACTGATTTCAGAAGTTATCGATTCGACGCGCGCGATCATCCAGGGGATGGGCGTGACGCTGTCGTATATTCCCAAACGCAAACAGACCGTCGAGTATCCGGACGAGCCCGTCACCGTGCAGCCGCGTTATCGCGGTCAGCACCTGTTGCACGTGGATGAGCTGGGCCGGGAGAAATGCGTCGCGTGTTTTTTGTGCGCTGCGGCCTGCCCGTCCGAATGCATCTACATCGAGGCGGCTGACGATCCGCGTCCAGCCGAGGAACGTACGGGCGTCGATGAACGCTTCGCTAAGGTCTACAACATAGATTATGGCCGTTGCATCTTCTGCGGCTTCTGCGTCGAAGCTTGCCCGAAAGATGCGATCACGCACGGCTACAATTTTGAACTCTCGGTTTACAACCGAGCGGACCTGCTGAAGACGAAAGATGATCTGCTGATTACGAAGCAGATTCAGTCAAAGAATTATCGGGTTGCATTTTCTGACGAAGACGTCGATTCAGAGTACAAGGTAATTTGAGAGTGACGTGTCTCCCACCTGAGCACAACTCACCTCCGTGTTGAGTACAGCCCATCGGCAATAAGGGACCTAGACTCCCTGCCAGCTAGAATTCGCAGTCAAATTCTTAGAAAGGTCGAACGCCTTTCGTACGGGCTGCAAGGCAACATAAAGCGGTTGACCAATGATGATTGTGCCTACAGGCTGCGCATGGGAGATTATCGAGTCTTGTTTGACGTTCAACGCGAACATATAATCGTTAGGCGCGTAGGTCATCGTAAAGACGTTTATGGCTAAAACAGTCAACAACAAGATCGGACAAACGATCGCACGAAAACGAAAAGAGCTAATCGCGATTCGCACCGAAGTCGAAGACTTGCTCGACTATCTCGATGTTCTCGAAGCGCGTACACGGGATGCCGGAAAACCGAGGCTGTCGCATGATGAAATTAAGAAGCGCTATTCGGCGCAGTCGAACGGTTCTAATCGAGGGCGAAGTACTCGCAAAGCAGCCTGAGCGCAATTTCCCAAGTGACCGAATGCCTGCCTGATGCGTGAGTTCCACTATCGTTGGGAATTTGATCTCAAATCTTCGCCGGAACAAATCTGGCCGCTCATCGCCGACACCAATCGATTCAACCGCGACACTCACGTGCCTTCGGTTGAAACTCTCGCGAGCGGACAAAATCTCAAAAACCATCGACGCCGCTTGCGACTCTCCAGCTTTGGAATACCGATCGAGTGGGAAGAACAACCATTCGAGTGGGCCCGGCCAAAAGTCTTCGGCGTCGTGCGGCGCTATTCGCGAGGCCCAATCAGCGAGTTGCGGGTGCGCGTTGAGCTGACGCCAATCGATGACCCACCAGACGAACCACCATCGCCCGAGAGAAAGCAGACCCGACTCGTCTACGAAGTTTGGGCTGTGCCAAAGAATCTTCTGGGCCGACTCGCGATCCCAATTCAGATCGGGCTAATCAGCTCTGGAAACTTCGCGCGGGCGATTCGTGAATATGACGCGCTGGCGAATCATGGTCATATCTTCGCAAACCAATCCACAGACATAGAGTTCGTTCCCGGCGGACGCGATCGCCTGCTCTCGTCAAGCGAGCGACTCGCAACCCAAATTGGGGACAACGACATCGTCGGACTGCTCGTCGATCACATCGAGAACGGTGACGATTTTGCACTCGCGCGTATCCGGCCGTACGAACTCGCCAAACAATGGCAGAAGCCGCGGCGCGATGTGCTGGAAACCTGCCTCTGCGCCACGCGTGCTGGAATTCTAGATCTCCAATGGAGCCTGATCTGCCCAATGTGTCGCGGAGGCGGCGCCGCCAGTTCCCTGAAAGAGATCGCCTCGACGGTTCACTGCCCGTCCTGCAATATCGACTTCACGGCAAACTTTGAGCAGTCAGTCGAACTAACGTTCCAGCCGAATCCATCAATCCGCGAAATCGATCTTGAGCTCTATTGCGTCGGCGGTCCCCAGGTCACGCCGCACATCGTCGCGCAGCAATTGCTTCCTGCCGCCGCAAACCGCGCCCTCGATCTCGCTCTCGAGCCCGGCCGTTATCGGGTACGCACATCGTCGACTCCTGGTTGGCAACACCTTCGCGCGACGAACGATGTGACCGATCCAATCACTCTGCGCGCGACCTCGTCGGGTTGGTTGAACGAAGAAGTGTCTGTCGCGACGCAGGCGACCATTAACCTCGACAATGCAACTGATGACGAGCAGCTATTCATTCTTGAACGCATGGCGTGGAGCGACGACGCCGCGACGGCTGCGGAAGTAACCGCGCTTCAGATGTTTCGCGATCTGTTCGCGACTGAAGCTTTGCGGCCGGGCGAACAGATTTCTGTCGGCACACTCACCGTACTTTTCACTGACTTGAAGAATTCGACACGCATGTACCGAGAGATTGGTGACGCAACCGCGTTCGGTCACGTCATGAACCACTTTGATGTGCTGAAGCAGGTGATTGCCGAAGAGGATGGCGCGCTCGTCAAAACGATTGGCGATGCGGTGATGGCTGTGTTTCGCCAACCCGTTTCGGCGCTGAAAGCGATGCTGCACGCTCAACAACGTCTCGCCAGCCCAACTGAGGGAAGGCAAGCTCTCTCACTCAAAGCAGGAATCCACACAGGCCCGTGCATCGCTGTGACGTTGAACGATCGACTCGATTACTTTGGTTCGACGGTGAACCTCGCTGCCCGGCTCGAAGGTCAATCGACCGGCTGCGACATCGTGCTGTCGAATGTCGTCTATTCAGATCCGGCAGTGCGTCAGTTTCTCGGCGACCCGGAAAGTAATTTGATCTCAACGCGTTTCGAAATTCCGCTCAAGGGATTTGATGAAGAAAGTTTTGAGCTGTGGCGCGTCAGTGCTCGGACCGCCGTTGCCGCCGGCACCTGATCATCTTCACGACCCGCGCTCGAAGTAGTATCCTCGCTTCGCAGTGACCCTTCTCGAAGTTCTCCAATTAATCGGTTACAGCCTGGGCGCGGTGCTCCCGCTTTGGATGGGTTATCTGTTGTTCAAGCAGCGCCTTGGTGTGGTCTCCATTCAGCGCGTCCTCCTGGCGCTGGGCGTGTGCATGATTGGATGGCACGGGG
>DATLVM010000561.1:0-6546 GCA_035577445.1 Pyrinomonadaceae bacterium | reverse complement strand
GGAAAGGCAGAGCCTTTCCGCACATCAGGCGGCAGAGCCGCCTCGCAAGAATGTCAGCATCAGAAAACACGATCGTCTTCGAGAACGTCTCGAAATTTTACGGCGAGATCCTTGGCGTGAATCGCGTGACGCTGGATATCCCGGCGGGCATTACCAGTCTGGTCGGGCCGAACGGAGCAGGGAAGACGACCTTGATGAATCTAATGACGGGACTGCTGCGGCCGACGCGTGGCCGCGTGACGGTACTCGGCATCCCGACAGATCAGCCGGATCGCTTGTTCAGAAAGGTTGGGTACTGCTCGCAATTTGATTCTTTCCCGCGCGGATTAACCGGCCGCGAATTCATTCGATCGTTTCTGATGGTTTCCGGTTTTACGAAAAAGGAAGCAGATGAGTTAACCGAAAGCGCACTCGATCGCGTTGAGTTAATGCCGGCTGCCGATCGAAAGATCGGGGCGTACAGCAAAGGCATGCGACAACGTGTGCGGCTCGCGCAGTCGATTGCGCATCAGCCGTCTGTGCTGATTCTCGATGAACCGTTGAACGGCCTCGATCCCATGGTGCGCGCCGAGACGATCGCGCTGTTCAAGCAGTTGGCGGCCGAAGGACTGCACCTGATTATCTCGAGCCACATCCTGCACGAAGTCGACATGATGTCCGATCGCGTTGTGCTGCTGAACAATGGCTATGTAGTCGCAGAGGGTGCTGTACACGGCGTGCGCGACGAAATGGATGTCGAGCACCCGATGCAGATTCTGATTCGCTGCGACCAGCCATCGTCTTTGGCGGCGCGGCTATTTCAAAACGACGAGTTGGTCGAAGCACGTGTGCACGACGATCGGCATGGACTATTCGTGAAGACGAGAAATCCCGATCGCTTCTACCTGCTGCTGAATGAGGTCGTGGCAAACGAGCAGTTGAATATTGAATCGATCGCGCCAGTCGATGACGATTTGAGTGCGGTGTATGAATACTTGATCGGCGATCAGTAGGTGGCACAGACTTCAGTCAGTGCTGCGACTGGGAAACAGGATCACAGACTGAAGTCTGTGCCACTAAGTTATGAGTTCAACCGCAGAAACAATTCAACCAAAGGCCGGCGCAGTCAGCGGCGCATCGGCTTCGCTATGGATGCGTCAAATAACGGCCATCATGCGGCTCGAACTGAAGAAGAATTTCTTCGGCAAACGGTCATTTTTGATCTATCTGCTCGCGCTGATGCCGATTGGATTGCTTCTCTTGGTGGCTTTAGTTCAGCCAAGCGACAAAGACTGGTCGGACTTTGCATCACTACCAAAGATCTTTTCTGTCATCTACAACGGCATGATCCTGAGAACAGTCATCTTTTTCGGCTGTGCCTGGATCTTCATGAACCTGTTTCGCGGCGAGATCGTCGATCGCAGCCTGCACTATTACTTCCTCTCGTCCGTCCGACGCGAAGTCCTGGTCGCCGGCAAATATATTTCGGGCCTGGTGACCTCAGTCATCCTTTTCAGCGCGGTGACGATCGCATCGATGCTCCTCCTTTTCTTTCCGCACTTCTTTTCCGCCAGCGCGCGTTTCTTTTCTGACGGCGCGGGGTTGAGCCAGCTATTCACCTACGTTTTGATTACGGTTCTGGCGTGCATCGGCTATGGCGCTTTCTTCCTGGTCGTTGGACTGTTTTTCCGAAACCCGATCATTCCGGCGCTGCTGCTTTACGGGTGGGAATGGATCAATTTTCTGTTGCCGCCACTGCTCAAGAAGATCAGCGTCATTCACTATCTGAACTCGCTGGTGCCTGTGCCAATCTCTGAAGGCCCTTTCGCCGTCGTAGCTGAACCCACCCCAGCGTGGATCGCCGTTCCCGGATTGGTGATCGTAACTGCGCTGGTGTTGATTCTCGCCGGAACGCGAATTCGACGGATGGAGATTCGCTACGGAAGCGAGTAGCGACTTGGCGAAATATCACGCAATAGGTTTTCGTAAATGGCGTCGGCGGCCACCCGCTGGCCCACTCCGTTCCAGTGAGTGTCATCGCGCCACCACAGCAGCTCTCCGGATTCCTTGAATTTCTTCTCAGAAGCTTCAATTAACGTTGGTTTCAAATCGAAGAACTTGAAGCCATTCAAATCGCAGAACTCATGCGCGACAACTGAAAAACCGGAAGGCGCTTTCGGCGAAGTCCACTCCGGCTCGCGATTGAGCAGCCACGAATAGACCTCTTCTTTGCTCGGCACCACCGCGACCACGACGCGTAGGTGCTTACTTTGAGCAAACTGCCGCATCAACGTAAACGTCATCTTGAAGTGATCGAAGTTGGGATGGTGGCGCACTTCGTCGGCGCTCCGGTTCACGCGATCTGCGTATGTCTTCACAAACAGTATCGATCGGCTGTCCGGAAACGTTCGATTGATGACCATTTCACGCACATCGGCCCGACCGAACAACTGGCGCACGGTTGAGCCGTTATGAAACCGCTCGTACGCCGCGATGAATTGTTTCGGCCAGCTTAATATGGACGGCGCATTCAGGTCGTCGTAATACGACTCATCAAGGTCGTTGCCGGCAAAGAGTAACCACAGCACGGTCGCTCCCTCACGCTTTTTCAACCGCTCGTTTTCGATTACGAGCGTTGCATATTCCTGAAGCGGGCTGTGACTGCCGACAGAAAGGTTGTAGACCGCTAGGCCATAATCCTTTTCGAGTCGAGCGCTCACCATCTCGTCCTGGGTGGTTCCGCCCACAGCGCCAAAGGAATCGCCCAGCAGGATCACATCAAACGTCCGGCCTTCGGATGATGGTTCGTTGCGAAAGCCGAAACGGTCAGTGACAAATCTAAGCCGCCGTTCCTCGCGCAAGTCCTTTCGCCGTGACATCTCGGCAAGATCGCCGTAGGTGACGCCGTCGAAAGTAGTGCCTGGATCGTATCGCACGAGGTGAGGCTGAGGCGCCCAGGCGTGCACTCGTCGTTCGATCGGCCGTGATTCGATGATGTAAGGAATGAGTGGCCGCGCAGCCAGATCGCCAACGGTAACCGCGATAAATATCGAAAGGACGACGAGCGCAATGCGTTTGCAGCGCTGCGACTGAGTAAAACTGAAGGAGTAAATAGAGAAGACAAGAACTGCGTATGGCAAATAGCGCGCGCCGTGAAAGATCGGCATCGCGCCGGTTATCGTCGGCGCAAAAGCCAACGCCGCCAAGGCAAACCAAAGCACCAGGCGGCGTGGCGTTGTCGTCATGCGTTGAGTCTATTCAAAACACGGCGCGTTGAAAATGTGAGCCAGAGCGATCTACTCGAGATGGAACATTCTCCGGTCGGAATTAGGCCCGAAGCTTGACCGGGATTGTTCGCGTTGCTGGTACTCTGCGTAGCCGTCTGATCGTTTTGCCGACGCGGATTCGCACGGGTCCTGAGATTTGACCAAATACTCGATAGTCTCCATTGGCATCGGTATAAGTGCGATACCTTTTGCCTTGGGAGGTCACTACTACTTGCTTCCATGACACTGGTTTACCCAGGGCATCGCTCACATTTCCATGAAACGCATCGAGCTTATCTTCAACGAATGCGAACATGAAAGTCTTATAGAGCACGTCGTAATAGACAGCTACGTCGGTGGGCCCGGTGTAGCCAAACGCGGGGCCGCCGACCGTGGCAGAAGCTTTCTCGGACGTGACGGCATTCGTTGCCCGTGTGTCTTTATTGGTCCAAGTCCAGCTCTCATCGAACTTCAGCGTGGCCTTCAGGGCGGGGGTGCCCACGCCGGCCTCGGCAGTCAATGCTACCTTGGTTTCATTTTCGACTGTTGAGGAATTTGTAGCTTCGGTCTGATATGAAATGTCGACCTGCTTAGGAAGCATGGCGCCTTTACCGGTCCGTGGCGGCAGATAAGGAAAAGTTTCTCCTATGATCTGGAAGCGGTTGCGGTCGATTTTGGTACTGCCGTCCGCAAACGGATCGGCCTTCAACATTTCCGGAAAGTCCTGCTCGGTGATTCCATAGAGGTTGAAGCGATCACGGAGTCCCTTAGGAATCTCCGACGGGTTCTTGAGCCAACCAACGTAGGCAAATTGAACATCAGCCGCCGTTTTGTCTGTCCTCAGCGCACAGTCGACTGAGGTTGCAGTGACAGCCACATCTATCGTGGGATTGAGCCATAGATAGATGACGTCGTCATCGTGGTTGATTCCGTCGGCGTCCGTGCCATCGGTGTGCAGCGTTGTTCTGGTCGTCTTCTTTATTTCCAGAGAGTTCGTGTTGCTGGAATTTTGTCCGACCGCATAGCTGAAGCCAAGCTTCCCTGAGACGACGCCACTGTTCCCTTCAACCGTGAGCGATACCCCCTTGTCTTCCTTGAAAGACTTGGTTGCTGAAACTGTGGTACCCATCGAGCTCTCAGTTCCATAAGTGACTGAACTCTGGCTGTTGCCGCCATTTGTGCCCGGCGGCGCATAGATCACCGAGAGTATGTAATATTTGGGCCGAAACACCCCTTGGGTTATCGTGGTGGAATCCTTTAGCTCACATTCGCCCCAGTGTCCCATAACGCACCTTCGCTTACCGAGCTTGCCGTTAAGTGTACAGATTCCCACTGCTCCGTCCTGGCACTCCGGCTCGATCTCAATCCTGGAGGTCGACTCACCGAGCGGCGCTGTTTTTCCGCTGGTGAGCACGAGCAAGCTGGTCAGGATGGCAAGGGTAAATACCGCCAGCAACCTCTGGGCGGATCTGTTTCGGAAACTGTTCTTCTGATACTTCATTGGTTTTCTCCTTTCTAACAAGTGAGACGTGACTAGTTGGAATGGAACGAGGTCGCACGTACCGCGAATGATTCACGCGAGACCTCCTTTGCCACGAGGGCCGGCGCCTTGCCGGTCTCGTTTACTCACGCGGGAATTAGAGGCGAAACCTCTAATGGCTTGGTTGGTCAGGAGGCGGAGACTTCCTGGTTGGCGCGTGGAAAGAAAGGATTTAAGTTGGACGGTAATGGATTTTCTGGGTGTATAATGAGCGCCGCTTGCGGGTAATCGATGTCCCGGATTTCCACATTCCGCAGCCCGCTCAACTTATCCGACTCCGGGTTAAATTTGGATCGTCCAGGGGTGATAAATGACCCCTTCGCAAAAAGAAGTGAGTCGGTTGCTGGTAGCCTCGGGCGACGGGAACAAAGCTGCGCTAAACGAGTTGCTGCCGGTCGTTTATAGCGAACTGCGGCGCCTCGCTCATCAGTATATGAGGCGCGAGCGTCCGGGAAACACGCTGCAAACATCCGCTCTGGTCAATGAAGCATATTTGCGGCTGGTTGATCAAAAGAGTGTTCATTGGCGTAATCGGGCCCACTTTTTTGGTATCGCCGCCCAAATGATGCGGCGCATTTTGGTCGATCATGCGCGCAGGCGACGCTATGCAAAACGAGGCGGCGACGCGTGCCGCGTTTCGCTGGACGAAGCGTTGATAGTTTCCGCGCAGCGCACGGCCGAAGTGCTCGCGCTCGATGATGCCCTAAGAGCGCTTGCGGAGATTGACGAACGGAAGGGCCAGATCGTCGAGTTGCGGTTTTTTGGCGGCTTATCCATCGAAGAAACCGCTGAAGTCTTAAAGGTCTCGCCCGGCACGGTGATGCGCGACTGGACTTTGGCCAAGGCTTGGCTGCGCAAAGAAATGACTGCGAGCTGAGCAGGACTGCGAGATTCAGCGAGCAACTCTCGCGTTATAGATAGAAGCTACTTCGCTCTGCGCAGTGAGAAACCTCAAAGCAGAGCGTAGCGACTCTCAATTCCATGGACTCCGAACGCTGGCACAGGATTGACCAACTGTTTCATGACGCACTGGGGCGTGAGTCCGATCAGCGGGCGGCGTTTCTGACGGACGCTTGCGCCGGGGACGATTCTCTGCTCGAAGAGGTGCAGGCACTCCTCGATTCTCACGAACAGTCCCAGGATTTCATCGAGGCGCCCGCCGGCGATTTGGCCGCCGCGATGCTGGTGGGGAATGAGCCCCGATTGAAAAAGGGGCAGAAGATCGGTCCCTACCGGGTTCTGTCTCTGATCGGTGAAGGCGGCATGGGACAAGTTTATCTGGCTCGGGATGCGCGACTAGGCCGGCGCGTGGCGCTCAAGCTGTTGCCTGCTGAGTTCACGCTGGATGCCGAACGAGTCCGCCGTTTTGAACAGGAGGCGCGCGCGGCGTCGGCCCTCAATCACCCAAACATCGTCACCATACACGAAATCGGACGGGCAAATTCCCTCCATTTCATGACCACGGAGTTTATTGACGGACAGACCTTATCCCGCCATGTAGCGAGCTTCGGAACGAATCTCGATGAAGTTCTGGACATTGCCATGCAGGTCGCCTCCGCTCTCGAGGCGGCCCATGCCGCGGGCATCGTCCATCGGGATATCAAGCCGGAGAACATCATGGTCAGGCAGGACGGGATCGTGAAAGTGCTCGATTTCGGATTGGCCAAACTTGCGCCTCATCCAGTGCTCTCAGTTGAGTCACTGGAGCGGCTCGGCACGCTGGTGAAGACCAATCCCGGAATGGTCGTCGGTACCATTCAG
>DATLVM010000560.1:0-18354 GCA_035577445.1 Pyrinomonadaceae bacterium | reverse complement strand
CGATGTGCGATGTTGTTCAGTTGTTCCGGCGCGGTTGTGCCTGCGCGCAATTTTCTTCGTATTCTCGACCTTGCTCCTTTTGGCGTAACCAATCCTGAGGCCTTCACCGCCCAACTCGACCGAACAACTGAACAACTTCGCACATCGCTACCTCGTGCCTGCCAAAATTGGGGTCTCGCGCGCAAGATTCTGAACATCTTTCTGCTCGATTGTTCTTATACATCGCATCTCGTTTCGGTTTATCATCTCCATCGCTCAGAACCGTTTCTTGAGTTACCGCTTGACTCAATCACCGCCAAAGCCCTGCGAAAGGCCGCGAAGAAGCGTGGCGAATCACTGCCGTCTTGGCCTGGCGTCAAACATTTGACGCAGCCAATCAGCGCCAGTTACCAAAACGTTGCGGCTGCCGAGGGCGCAGCAAACGGAATCGCTCGCGTTCATCTCGACGCCTTATGGTGGTCACTTGATCGCGACTAATCGGCCCGCGATCAAATAAATCGTGGACGGGAGCGGCGGGAGCGTGTTTCTCAACTTAATTCGTCCGGCGAGGTTGAATTACATGGCGCCGCCCGGTCAACTGACGTTCGGTTGCAATTTTCAATTGGCCACCACAGCCATTATGCGTCGACCATTAACAATCGCTGCGGCTTCAGTATTGCTCCTGATCGGCAACGGGATTTATTCTGCTGCTCAATCGCAGGCGACTTGGACAGCATATCGCTGGGCTGATGCAGAATTTGAAGTCCGCTTTCCGTCGAGACCGGAACTTACCCAACTCGGCGATGGCGCGGTGCGCTATCAAGCAACTACGATTGGTGTTGAACGCCTCGTACTACAGGTTCAGACGGGTGAGGTGGAACCTACCACGCTCGACGATGCCGCTTCTGGATTGAAACAAGGCCTGACCGGTAACGGCGCGCGAGTGGTCTCAGAAACACGAACAACAATCGCCGGTTGTCCCGCGCGTGAAATGATTGTCCAGAATCCAGGCTTCTTCGCTCGCACACAGCTCACGCTTATTGGAAAACGTTTCTTCATCATTGGGGTGGCTGGCAGAACTTTGGCTCTCCTCCAGTCGTCAGACGCCAACACGTTCTTGGCTTCATTTCGCCCCGCCCATTCGTGTGAAGAAACCAAACCGATTGACGACACCAAATTGAAGTCGCTTGGCAATTCTGTGGTTGTCGATCTCTTGGATGAAAAAACGCTCATCGCTGCCTCTCATCCTCGACCACCAACTACACACTACGATCGATTCACCGACGTGACTGTAAACGAATTGCCGCTGTCGGTCGTGGCCGGCGATGACCCGGTTCGTTCCGCAGTGGGTGCGGGCGTTGCGTCGGCACTGCTTGGTATCCGCGTTCCTCCAACAATCGACGCCATTTACGCGTATTGGTCAACTGAGTTCAATGGAAATGTAATAGGGCCAAAGGCGAAAACGAACCAAGCGATCAATCTTATAGTCGTCTCTATCAAAGCCACCGCTCGCTTTGAAGGTGACCGCGAACTTATTCTCCTAATTGACGGCGATACGCGCGTGAAGCTGGGGCCGATGAAGAAACTCGATCAGCGAAGCGACTCTGGCCTCGCGATTGAAACGTTAGGCTTGGCAATCTCATTCAGCGACGTCTCAAAAATTGCACAGGCACAAAGTCTCGAAGCGAAGATTGGACCGTCAGCGTTTACTTTTGAAGGAGGTTATCTCTCGAATCTGCGCGACTACTTTAGGGCGCTGCAATAATCAGCGGCGCAACCCGACAAATCGAGACGCGAGCGGCGGTAGCGTGTTCTCAACTTTTTCGGTGCGGCGAACCGACGCTTTGAATCGGGCCGCCGCGTCAGCTTCAACCGCTATGAGGCTCTCACTGACTGTCAATTATCTGTGACTGGTTGGATGGTAGAATCAGTTTCCCCATGATATGCCCCTCGTGCAAATCTGCCCTCGCTGACGAACTGCGTTACTGTCTCCACTGCGGTCACTACTTGGGCGAACCCGACGAAACGACCCGCGTTATTCCGCCGCGCTTCGTCCCGAAGACTAAGGTCAACGTCGCTGTACCTCGCTTCGAGACACTTGAAAAAGGACGCGAACCTTGGGCTTTGGGAACCGGTGCGCTCGTAATCGGCGCTGTAATCGTTCTCATACTTGGCGGTGCCATCACGTTGGCGCTGATGGAATGGAGCAGGCAATCTTCTGAGCCACGTAATACAAGTCGCCCGGCAGCTTTGAACACTGTGTCGCCAACGCGATCACCTACGCCCAATCCGACGCCGACTCGAACGCAACCCACAATTACTATTACCCCACAAGAGCAACCTTCTTTTGAACAACAACCTGTTACGCCATCGATTCGCGAAACAATCGTCGATTCGACATTTCCGGTTGGCCCACGCGCGTATCAGTCTTACTCATTCACCGTCGCAGCTAACCGACTTGGAAATCTGACGGGCACGTTCTCTGCGACGGGAGGCCGCAACGACATTGACGCCTGGGTCATTGACGCGAATCAAATGGCTAATTTCGCCAATGGACACAGCACACATTTCTATTATCATTCGGACTATGTATCGTATGGTGAAATAAATCTCCGCCTAAAGCCTGGTGCTTACTACGTTATCTTTAGCAATAGAACTGCTCTGCTAACGAACAAAGTTGTTACTGCCCAAATCTATTTGAACTAACGGTCCGTCGAAACAGCCATGGATGCGCAAGGTCTATTCGACGACTCGAAGCGTAAGTAATTCGCCATCCGCCAATCCAAAAAGGTTCAACAAGAGCGCTCGTTCGCAGCGCTCCGCCAAACGATAGGCATTAACCAAGGAGCAAGACAATGCCGCTTACCGTCAGCAATCCTATCTTGACTGAGATTGGCCGTATCACCGTCTACCAAACTCATACTGAGGCGCAAATGGGATTATTCATCCAAGAGCTGTTGTATTTGGATGATGCGAAGGGTCATATTTTGACTAGCGGACTCAGGGTCAATGAATTGGTTGATATGCTTGGAGCTTTATTGGCCAACGAATTCGGTCCAAGCCATCAGCACGTCGCGCGATTCAAGCAGTTCAGCAAAGCTTTAGACAAACTCAGGCTCAAGAGGAATGAGATAGTTCATTCAATGTGGAGCTTCGGCCCTACTTTAAACGTTGACACGGCAACTCGGTCCAAGATCAAAAGAAGTGGGCGCGAGTTTGCGACAGTTACATTGAGCGAAATGCAAGAATTATCAAAGACGATGGAACATCTTGAATGGGAAATCGGCGATATTCGAGTACGAGTCTGTCACTACGAAGAGTCTTCTAGACCAGCCGCCCGAAACAAACCTAGTAAATAGTGAGGGTTCGTATCCGGCGAAACCTGTCTGCGCTGACGAGCCACTGTCGGCAAGCCAACTTCGACAAACGGATCACGAGCGAGGTTCGTGTCAATCACAGTAGGTGCTGCGCACCTGAAAAATTGGGACACGTCACCCCGCTCTTAGCGGGCTGCGTTGCTCACGTTTGTGAGCAACCGCGTCATCCTGTTAACACGCGTATCTGCCGCATTTAGGTGATCTTCGTTTACAATCGTTAGCATCTGCTAACAAACGTGAGCAGAGTTGGCTAACGGGAATTCTGATGATTTTTCAGGTGCGGAAGGATGGAATCTGATGGCTGAGAAGAAAACCGTGAGAACCCGTAACATCGCATTTAGAGTGACGAGTGAGCAATACGAGCAAGTAGCAAGCCTAGCCTCGGAAGCCGGACTGGACCCGAATACATGGTGTCACAAAATCTTGGTTGACGCCTTGCAGGAAGGGTCTGGCTTGGCTCGGAACGAGCGGATACTTTACGGCGAGATCGCGCGCCTGCGGTTTCTTGTCGGACACGGATTCAAACTATTGCTTGGTGGCGACCATCCAACAGCCACGGCGTGGAAAAAGATCACGACTCAGGTGGAGGAGCGAGGTGACGAAATCGCTGCCGGACTGTTGGCGCGACGCAAGTAAATATAGCCAGACAATCGAAGGTACATCTCGCCCTCTGCGATAAGCCCTTGGTCGTCTACTCTTCGGAGTCCTCAGCGACGGAGCCGATGAGGGCGTCGATCTCTCGCTCTTTCTCATGAATTTTCATCCGAAGCAGAGCTCGCTCCTTCGGTTCAAGTCCGCTATCGCCAGTCTGGACAAGACCTCTAAACGTTTCCCAATCGGCGATAAGGGATCTCATCTTCAACCAGCAAGTTTGGGCCAACATCCGAATCCATTCACGATCAACGTCTTCGGGGGCTTTGGCTAGAAACTCACGCTCGAAGAAATCGTCCATATTCGCAACAAGGTCTGCGCCTGTAATTGATAGCCCCTCGATTGGTTCGTGAAGGTTGGCAATGGTGGGCGCTGAATTGAGATTCGCCATGGCATTCCCATAATCGAGGTGTGCTGGATGGTATTTGTCCAGGAGCATCGCGCCATCTAACCGCTTGAAGTAAGCTTGCGCTCGGTCGAAATATTCATCGGAAACAAAGAATCCAATCTGCGGATAGCAGAACTTGTAGGACGATTCGAGTGAATCGGGTAGCGGGTATCCCATTTGATAGGAGACCTTCATCGCTTGAACTACCGTATCGACTGAAGCTGGCAGCCGCGAAACGGGTTTGAAGAACAACCGTTCAGCATTGCAGTCTGCATAGGCTGTTCCAAAATCTACGACGATGTCTACGGCTTCTTCCTCGGACATGGGGAACGGGTCCGAAGGCTCGCCAGAAGCGACAAAAGCGTCGTTGTTAGAGTTATTGGACATTTTATCCTGAAGGTCGGCGACCTGGCTTGTCGTGGTTGCAATGCAAAGCGGCGATCACAGCGCCTCATCGACTCGTTTTTCCTGAAAACAGAAATATAGTTGCGAATAAGAAAATCGCCGTTACCATGTCAACGTATTCCCACGTCTGTCTTGTCATTCGAAGAGTAATTATGGGTTGAAACAAGATCGCTATAGCTCCAAACGCAAAACCCCATCCTTTCCGTTCTGACTTTATGGCGCAATACACGCCGTAGGCGCATACGGTGCAAGTAACAACTCTCAGGACGGTGTAATACCCGATCGGATGCCTAGCTAACGCCCACAGGAGCAAGCCGCAGGTTATGAGTCGAGCTACGGTGAATACGATATTAGTTGTGCTAGTCACAATCCCCATTCATGGCAGGTAGTCTGCAAGTTGCTTGAGAAGATTACCTAAATCTTCGCTCGTCGTCGGTTGCGTCGGTGAGTGATGGATTGATTCCCCACAAGTAAGGAGTTTTCGGATCATTACGTTCGCTTTCCTAAATTCTACCAAAACAGGTCGAACACCCATCGTACGAACAAGGGTAGGCGTTGAATCCTCTGTTTTTCCGTTGACTTGCGCCGATCTATCGAGACTTCCGATCTGTTGGGGGAATTCTTGTCCTCGTCGATTGTTTTATGAAGCCACTCTATGCTGTCAGCCGTTTCATCTGCGGCCCCGTCCGTAGGCGCGAAGCGCAAGGCTTCCTGCGCATAAGCGACTGCGTTACGCTTCTCGCCAAGTGTATCAGCGAGTTGTGCGCGGGCTAGATTCATCTCGAAACCGCTTGCTCCCAGTTCGGCTGCTCGATTGAAGCAGCGAAGCGCTTCACTGTAATCAGGCGTTGGATCTGGCGGAGCGTGATCTTCGTCGCCTTCCTCACCAGCTAATCGATCACCCTCATAGTCGTAGTGCCACGCCAGATCTAGCCAAGCTTGGGGATCGCGTGGGTTTTGCGTAACAGCCTTGTTCAAAAAGTATTCCTCTCGATTATTATTGCGGGTCCAATACGCTAAAAGGCCGAGGGCTAAGACAAGTCCGAGGGACCAGATCAGAATTCTTCTAGGGGTTTCTGGTTCAAGTACACGGTCGCGCGCAATCCAACAAAATAGCGCCGCCCACCCACTGAGGCCCAAGAAGCACAACTTCAACCATGGTAGAAGCTCAAACTGCCTATCCCAAAAGCGATTTGTACCATCAACATATGTAGCTAACGCCATAACGCAGATTACGCTTGCCACAATTACGGAGCGGTAAGGGAGGATCCATGCCGCGTTGGTTCTCAGCGCCGCGACAACGATGTAGGACAAGTAGAAGAGACTCAACGTCAACCATAATAGAAGCAGCAAGACCAGAGACAGGAGAAGCCCGAGTTGGACCACTCCTAGGAACACGGAATATACGACGACAATACTGACGACGATAAGAACGCCAGCTATAAAAATCCAGCCAGCTATATTCCAAAAACCGTATGGAGAGATTGGAAAAAAGACATAGCAGGCACTGGCCCAGAGCAAAACCAGATAAGCAAAAACGAAATAGACAACTATGCGTCCAACAACACGAAGAACAGGATATCGATCTATTCGCCTTTCGATGATGCGGACAAGAGAATCCCAGAGGTTTTCAAGCGCATTCACCAGCGTGTCGCAACAGCGATCCGCCCAGCGAAAGTCAGGTGGTGGTTTGATAGTGGAAGATTCGACTAGCGACAATTATCAATGAGCTCCCTTCAGCGCGAGTTTGGTTGGACTGATGGCCACCTTGTATCACCGATTCACTTAGGGCAGCAATAGATAGTTGCCAACTTGAGAACGTCGAGAAACGCGCCGGTTACGGCATCCGAAGCTCTTTTGATCGGTTAAGACTCTGTTCGCAATAAATCAGTAAGGCTTAGGGCTTGCTCAGGCAGGAGTTTGAGAAGTATGCGTTCCATTCTTTGACCTTAAAAATCGTCAGCTAGCGGGCTAGACGGTCACACCTTTTAAGGCGAATAGACACTCACGAAGGCAATAGAATTTTGGCCATTATTTTTTCTGAATTGTGTTGTGTGACACAGACGCTTTCGCGAAATTAATCTATCTTGCAAGCTGGCTGAATGTCGCGCTTGCAAACGGCACGTTTCGATTCGCCCTGGAAATCGAAGTGTGAGGGATGTTGTATTTCACATACGTTGTCGTCATTTACAACAGAGAGCGCCTGGAAGCACACGCGAGCACTGTGTAGGCAACTGTAGATAACTGAAGATAGCCGGAGAGAACCTTAAGGAACGGGAGAGGTTGACCGACGCTTCGCGAAAAAAGTTTGCGACAAGCGGAATTTCTGACCAAATGTCGCGTCTTTAGAAAATGCAGCGACCTTTGAAAATAAATTTCGCGTGGAGGGGAATTTCGGAGCAAAACTTCCGTCTTTAACTAATTGAAAACGGTATCAATGGCGTCCAGGACGGATGCGGTATGACTACGGCACGATCTTTGAAAATAAATTTGGACGGGACTGGAAGATCTATCGAAATCTCCCGTCTAGTACCAATTGGGAGAGGAGAACGACACCAACCAGGAAAATATTTTTCAGGTGCGGTACGAGGAAAACGCAAAATACGCCGTCATTAACATATTAGGCACCAAAGTTTTCTTCCGGCACGAAAAAATATTTTTGGCCGGTACGAGCATTTCGCGAAATGTGCCGACATTAACTATTAGGGGAGTTTTTTTGGGCTGGGAACAAAAAAGCGAAGATTTTTTCGTGAGCCGGTACGAGGAAAACGCGAAATCTGCCGTCAATAACATATAGGAGTCCTTTTTACGAAGTGCGCGACCGCGATTGAGTCACGCGCTCTTTTGTTCTTTGCAAAAATGAGTTTCGGCATGACTGGAATTTCGTTTCAAGTCTGCCGAGTATAGAAGACGTTGGAGAATGGTTTTCGTTAACCAGATCTCCGGCGCTCGCCGGCGAGGAGTGTTTTGGGGGGCGCTCCTTTCCAATCCCTCTCCGACGACCAATTGAATAATTTTTGAAAATCTGCATTTGGCGGAAGGGGGGAACTATGCCATGAAAACGAGGCTAGGATTTCTAACTGAAGAAGGGCGCACACGATCAAAGAATGCTTTCCGCAGATTCTGCGCTTATGCGGTAGTGATGTTTCTGATCGGCGGTGCCGGTGGTTGTGTCATTCATCGTTATTGGATCAGCACCACCTTTTCTCCGATCCAGCGGATGTATTTCAAGCAATATCTCAAGAGCAGCTATCGCAGTTATCTGTCTCGCGCACGATCCCATTACACCATCCTCGTCCGCACCGTCATCGATCCCAAAACGAAGAAGGAGGTACGGCTGGTCGCGAAGGACGATGAGATCACAATAGGGATGGATGAGTTCGGTTGCTACCAGTATGACCAGCGCCACTATCCGGTTGTCCATCTCAGAGGCGGAATTGAATACAAGCAGTTCTTTTGGGCCGAAATCATCGTTCCCGACCTCGCTCAGTACGAGTGGTTCAAGGAGAACATGTACGAGGGCCGAAGCATTCCTGATATATGGCGTCCGGCATGGCTGGGCGCATTTCTGATCTTCATCATCGGCACCATCGCTTTGACCATTCTCGATGCAGTGGCGCAGCGGCTCTACTTAAAGGGCGAACCAATTCGAGGGACGCGAGAGCTGTCACCAAAGAGATACGCCAGCCGATATCGTAGAGCGGCGGGCACGGCTATAACGACCTACAGACAAGGGAGCCAAATATGATCGACGCAATCAGACAGCTGATCGGAATGGACGCGCGCTCTTACGTACTGCGAGTGCCGCGCGAGGAGGAAACCGAAGGATTGTTGCTCTTAGGCGATCCGGGAACGGGAAAGAGCCAGGTCATTCAACAAATCCTGGGCATGATCGCCGGTCGCAATCCACCCGAAGCCGTTGTTTGCTATGACCCAGCAGGAGAGTTCATTACCAACTATTTCAATCCCGGACAAGACGTAGTTCTTAATCCACTTGATGCCCGCTGTCCTTACTGGTCGCCAACTTTAGAAGTCGATTATGAGAATGGAAACGGCGGCGCGACCGACCGGCAGTTAGTGGCGGAGAGCTTCTTTCCCGATCGTGATCACGCGAATACAAATGCGCAGTTCTTCATTAAGTCCGCCCGCAGAATCTTTGCCCGAATGTTGGAATTCAAACCAACTGCACAACGCATCGTTGAGATGCTTACCGATGAAAAGCTGATTGATGAGGTCGTTAAGGGAACCGAGCACGCTCACTTGATTGATAAAGATGCGAAGGGACAGCGCGGAGGTGTGCTGGCAACGCTCTCAGAGATCGGAGAGTCGTTGAAACTTTTGCCTTCACTGGATGATTGTGACAGCAAGTTTAGTCTGACAGGTTGGGGATATAAGAGACGCGGTTGGATATTCATTACCTCCACTCAGGATACGCGCGACGCCCTGCGAACAATTCAAGCCGCTTGGATCAACATCTTAATGAAACGCTTATTAGCTGCGCCACCGAGTTGGGCCCAGGCACGGCCATGTTGGGTTGTTGTCGATGAGGTTCATTCATTGAAACGACTACCGGCGTTATCAACGGTTCTGGTTGAAGGACGAAAGTACGGACTTAAGTTAGTGGTAGGAACGCAGAATAAGGCGCAGTTTGAAGAGCGTTACGGCCGTAACGCAGCCACGATGCTTTCTGCGCCTCATTTGAAGATTCTGTTTCGCTGCAATGAGCCGGAATCAGCGCGTTGGGTTTCCGACATGATCGGGGAAGAAGAAAAGGAGCGGCCACGAATCGGAACCACCGCGACCGTGCAGGCGAATGGTCGAGATTCAATCAACTACTCGACCTTCACCGAAAAGCGCTCGGTTGTAAGCAAAGAGCAGATCATGGCCCTGCGAAATTTACACGGCTATTGGAAGTACTCGGATGCCGTTGTGCCATTTCGAATTCAGCCGGTTCAGCGTGAGCAGGTCGCTCATGCTTTCGTAAGAAGAACTGTGCGCTCAGTGGTTGAGCAGCCAATAGAGTCAATGCCATTGCCAGCAGCTGAGCCGCCGACGCATGAACAACCGGAGTTAGCGATTTCGTCTGAGGAAAGCATACCTGAGACAACCGAGGAGCTTGATTGGGATGAGGTTTAGCCAATGCTGACGATGAGTAAGGCGCTCTCCGCTGGACAAGCAAAGGACTACTACCGGCAGGAGTTCATCAGCGCGAAGGAGAACTACTACAGCGAATCGGGCGAAGTCCGGGGACAGTGGTATGGCCGATTAGCCGAGGAGTGGGGACTGAAAGGAGAAGTCGGAAGCGAACAATACGAAAGACTGGTTGCGGGACAAGACCCCCACACCGGCGACCAGCTCGTCCGCCCTGTCAAATCAAGAGAGGAAGTAAACAGATACGGCGAGGGAATCACTACCTCTGAGCATCGAGCGGGTTGGGACGCGACATTCAGTGCGCCTAAGTCAGTATCGCTTGCGGCGCTCGTCGGAAACGACGAACGAATCAGAGTCGCGCACCGAGAAGCCGTCAATGAAGCATTGAAAGTATTCGAGGAATTCACGGAAGCGCGTATGGGCGGCAACAAGCCCGCAGTCACCACCGGCAAGATGGTTGCGGCACAGTTCGAGCATACGGCAGCAAGACCAGATCATGAGACTGGCTATGCCGCACCGCAACTTCATACGCACGTAGTCATCTTCAACGTCACAAAGACTGAGGACGGAAGGACCAAGCCATTACAACCACTTGAGCTATATCGTAGCCAGCAATACGCGACGGCATTGTATCGAGTGAATCTGGCCGAGAGACTTCAGAAGCTCGGTTATGAAATCGAGGTTGACGCCCGTACTGGCGCACCGGAGATCAAAGGATTCAGCAAGGAGTATTTGCAGGAGAGCAGTCCACGGAGTGCCGAGTTGCGCAAGGAAGCGGCGGCGATGAAAGAACGTCTTGAGCAACAGGGGATCACGGTCAAAGAAGGCGCGGGATTGAATCAGGCAGCGGCTCGCAACGATCGCGCGAGCAAACGCTATGACCGCGACGAAATGAGAGAGCGGGCGCTGGAAATGGATGCGCGTTATGACAATCAGGCGCGGCGTTCAGTCGAGCAGGCAAGCCAGCGTGATCCAATTAAGTTCTCTCAGGACGACATCGCAAAGCGCGCGCAGGAGGCCGTTACGTTCGCCCGTGACAATGCCACCGAACGCGAGGCGGTTACTGATATGCGCAAAGTTATGGCCGATGCGCTGCGGCGAAACATGGGATTGACCACATACCAAGCAGTTGCGACCGAGCTTCATGGACGAATCGAGCGGGGAGAATTCGTTGAGATCATCCGCGAACGGAAACCACGCGAGGCAACAACTCAACGAATGTTGGATATGGAGAAGTCCAACATTCAAACCATGCTCGACGGACAAGGGCAACGTATCCCGATCGTCGGCAAGGATGCGCGTCAGACAGTTGACGCTATCGCCGAGCGTCAACAACTCCGATTGAATGACAACCAACGCGCAGCAGTTGAGCAGATCCTGACGAGTCGCGATCAGGTTATCGGACTGCAAGGCGGTGCGGGAACAGGCAAGACCACAGCGCTATCGGTTCTGAGAGAAGCAGCCGAGAAAGAGGGATACGAAGTACGCGGCTTCGCCCCGACCACACGCGCGACAAAGCAACTCGCAGAAAGTGGAATTCAATCGGAGACGCTACAGAAATTCATCCGCCGGCGACAGGAAGCGCCCAACAATCGCAACCGCCTTTTCGTGCTTGATGAGAGCTCGCTAGCCAGCACTAGGAACCTTCACAAGTTCTTTGCGCGGCTTGAGTCTTCCGACAAGGTGTTACTTGTTGGAGATAGTCGACAGCATCAGGCCGTTGAAGCAGGGACACCATTCGAGCAGTTTCAAACTCATGGAATGGCGACCGTTAGACTTAGTGAAATCGTCCGCCAACGAAAACCTGAGCTAAAGCGCACCGTTGAGAAACTATCAGCCAGGGAAATGCGAGAAGCGATCGACAGCCTTGAACGGCAAGGCAGAATCGTTGAGATCGTCAATACAAAGCAGAGATTGAAAACAATCGCCAGCGCGTTTTGCGAGAGCCCGGAAAACACGCTCGTCGTTTCGCCACGCAACCGAGAGCGAGTTCAACTCAACTCGCTCATTCATCGACAACTACAGCGCGACGGCAAAGTCAGCCGAGACGATCACCAAATGACAGTCTATGTGAACCGTCAAGATATGACCGGCACCGAACGTACCTTCGCCAATGCGTACGTGCCCGGCGAAGACATCCTCAGATACAACCATGGCAGCAAGGTCTATGGCGTGGAGGTTGGCGACTACGCCCGCGTGACCGCAAAGAATCATAAGGAGAATGAGATTACGGTTCACTTCGAAAACGGACGTGAACTCATCTACAACCCGCAGCGGCTTTCGGGCGTGAGTGTCTATCGCGAAGCGGAGCGCGAATTCGCTGAAGGTGACCGCATTCAATTTCGCGCACCGCTTTCTGAAAAGCGCGTAGCGAACGGTGAGTTAGCAACCATTGCGAAAATTGGTGATGAAGAACTGACAGTAAAGCTCGACAGCGGACGCGAGGTGAGTTTCGAGCCTGAGAAGTTTCGGCACCTTGACCACGGTTACGCGGTCACGAGTCATTCGTCGCAGGGAACAACGGTTGATCGTGTCCTCATTAATGCCGACACGAGCGAGTCGCGTGTCTTGCTGAATGATCGCATGGGCTATGTCGCAGTCTCTCGCGCCCGCGAGGACGCGATCATTTACACCAACTCAATTGAAGAACTTCGCGGCGCTTTGGATCGCCGTGTCGATAAAGAGATGGCGCTGGAAGCCACGAAAGAAAGCTTCGATCAACGTCAAAACCCGCGCAACGAATCCAGTCAAGATGCCCTTCGGGATCGAGCAGACTCTGCGTTCCATCAGGGTCTCGAGGAAAGCACTTTGGACAACTACGAACAGGCAGAAGTGCGTGGGAATGATGCTGCACAGTCTGAGGAGGTCGAATTTGAATTCGCCCTATAGCGAAACCACTGATGAAGTCTCAATTAATTTGGGGGAGTTATGAATGACTATCAAGACAACCACAACCTAATGTCAGAGAAACAAGCCGCTGCGCGTTTAGGTATTTCGCGCATCACTCTGTTGCGGGCGCGCGAGGCCGGGCGAATTCGGTTCTTTCGCATCGGGACTCGCGTTCTCTACAACCAGGAGCAGCTTAACGATTTTCTCACGACCTGCGAACGCAAGGGTGCGAAGTTAGCCGGACCGCGCGACTCAGAGCGTAGTCAAGCCGTTCCGAAAATCGCGTGAGATCTGGCTGGTTTGTGAGAGTTGTTCAGTACGGTTTTGCGAAGAGCGCTCAAGAGCAGATCTCCACTTTACACAGCAAAAAGACCACACACTAAATTTTTATTAGAGGGAAACTTAGAGGGAAAACACCAAAGGCGACCGGTTCTGTTCGGTCGCCTTTGCGATTTTCTTAAGGAATTTGGCTCCGCAGGTAGGACTCGAACCTACAACCCTTCGGTTAACAGCCGAATGCTCTGCCATTGAGCTACTGCGGAACACTATTGCGCACGGCCCGAAAACCTCAGCCGCGCGCGTATCAGTTTATAACAAACCAACGCGAGCATCGCAAGGGACGATCACTGGAATCGGTCGCGGGACACTCGTCGTTTGAATCATGCGAGACGCCTCTGTTTAGCGTAGCGAAATGTTGTAGTATGCGGCGGCAATTTTGCAGCGTTTGAATTAATGAAAAGGCCTCGAACCATGAGCGAAACGTTCATCAACCATATCCGACCGCGCTTTGCGCTAGTTGTCTTCATCTTGATCGCCGCGTCCTGGGCTGGCGCTTCGGCTCAGACGGCATCGCAGCCCTACTTCACCGATCCGGCGCTCTCGCCCGACGGTTCGGAAATCGCATTTTCTTCTGGCGGCGATATCTGGACTGTTCCATCGGCGGGTGGCGAGGCGCATCTGCTCGTCTCGCATCCTGCGACCGAGACGAAGCCGCTCTATTCACCTGACGGCAAGCGATTGGCATTTGCATCGACGCGCTCCGGCAACGGCGACATTTACGTGCTGACGATCGACACAGGCGATCTCAAACGGATTACGTTCGACGACAGCCTTGAACTACTCGACGCCTGGTCTTTAGATGGGCACTGGATCTACTTCACTTCAGCGACGATGGATGTCGGAGGGCCTGATATTTTTCGCGTAAGCAGTGACGGCGGCACGCCGATGCAGGTCAGCGCCGACTTGTACACCGCTGAATATCACGCCGCTCCAATGCACGATGGAAGTGCCGTTGCGTTTACCGGTCACGGCCTCGGCGGCAATCAGTGGTGGCGCAAAGGCCACAGCCATATCGACGAGAGCGAAATCTGGTTGATGCGCTTCGGCGCGAAGCCGAGCTACGAACAAGTGAGCGAAGGCGGCGCGAAAGAGATGTGGCCAATGTGGAGCAAGGACGATCGGACGATCTATTACATCTCGGATCGCAGCGGCGCGCAGAATATTTGGGCGAAGGATCTAAACGGGAAGAGCCGTCAGGTGACGCAATTCAAAGATGGCCGCGTGCTTTGGCCCAGCATCGGTTATGACGGTAAGTCGATCGTCTTCGAGCGGAATTTTCAGATTTGGAAACTCGACACGTCGAGCGGTCGTGCGGGCGCTGTCGACATCGTTCGTCGCGGTGCTCCGGCGGGTCCGGCGATCGAGCATTTGCGCCTGACCGATCAGATTTCCGAGATCGCTCTGTCACCAGACGGAAAGAAAATAGCTTTCATTGTGCGCGGCGAAATCTTTGCCGCATCGAGCACTGACGGTGGCGATGCGGCGCGCGTGACGTTTACTCCCGCGCAGGAATCACAAATGGCCTGGGCGCCAGACAGTCGTCGCCTGGTTTACGTTTCGGACCGCGATGGCGCGAGCCATCTGTTCCTGTACGACTTTGCCACCAACAGCGAAACGCAGATCACCCGGGACCGGGCGAGCGACGACACGCCTGAGTTTTCTCCTGACGGTAAGATGATCGCGTTCGAGCGCGGTGGTCGCGAAATAGCTGTCTATGAAATTGACTCGAAGAAAGAGCACGGCGTTGTCAAAGCGAATCTCGAACGACCGCCGCTGAGTTCTGATCGTCCTTATGTCTGGTCGCCTGACAGCAAATGGATTGCCTATATGCCGGTCGGCGAGAAGCTCTTTAAGAACGTTTACGTCGTTCCCGCGAGCGGCGGCGAAGGCAAGCAAATCAGCTTTGTCGCGAATGGCGGCAGCAACACCATCGCGTGGAGTCCGGACGGCACGTACATTTTGTTCGACACAGCTCAACGAACGGAAACTGCGCAGCTTGCGCGCGTCGATCTGATTCCGCGGACGCCGCGCTTTCGCGAGGATCAGTTCCGCGATCTATTTAAGGAAGAGCAGCCGCGAACTCCTCTGCGACAGCAGCCCGTGACGGAGCCGCAGCCGTCGCCTTCGCCCGCGGCTTTGCCGGCCGCGAGCCCATCGCCAGACGCAAAAGCGAAACCCACGCCAAAGCCCGTTGAAATAAATCTCGATCAGATCCGGCGGCGCTTGACGATGCTGCCGGTGGGGATTGATGTGCGCTACCAACGCATTAGTCCCGACGGGAAATTACTATTGATGGTCGCGTCAGTAGCGAACCAACTCAACCTTTACGTCTATCCGCTGGATGAGCTATCAAAAGATCCTTTCGTCTCGCGGCAGCTCACTTCGACGGCTGGTTTCAAGAGCAGCCCGCAGTTCTCGCCCGACAGCAAAGAGGTTTACTTTCTCGAACAGGGGCGCATCAACATCATTCCGCTTGAGAACCGGCAGGCGCGTCCGTTGGCGGTTGCGGCTGAGATGGATGTCGATTTCGCGCGCGAGAAGATGGAAGTGTTTCAGCAGGCCTGGACGAACATTCGCGACAATTTCTTCGATCCGAACTTCAATGGCGTCAACTGGGATTCAGTTCGCGACCAATATGCGCCGCTGGCGTCAGGTGCGCGCACGCCCGACGAATTGCGGCGCATCATTTCGGAGATGCTCGGCGAATTGAATGCTTCGCACTCGGGAATTGCCGCGCCCGGTAATACGGCGCAGCCTCCGGCGATTGGCCGTCTCGGAGTGCGTTTCGATCGCAACGACTATGAAAGCAAAGGTGCGCTGCGAGTCACGGAGGTCATTCCGCTTACGCCCGCCGCGATCAGCAATGTCAAAGTCGGCGAGTATTTGATCGCAGTTGATGGTCAAGCGATCGATGCTCATCGGAATCTGGATGAACTGCTCGCTTACAAAATAGGTAAGCGCGTCGCGCTCACGATTGCTTCAACAGCCGATAGTGCGCAGAAACGCGAAGTCATCGTCCGTCCAGTCAACGGAGCCACCGAACGCAATCTTCTCTATCGAAAATGGATCGAAGACAATCGAGCGTACGTCGCCAGGATCAGTAACGGTCGTCTGGGATACATCCATATGGCGGATATGTCAGCGGGAGCGCTGACGCAGCTCTACATCGACCTCGATGCAGAGAATCGCGGTCGCGACGGCGTGATCGTTGATGTGCGCAACAACAACGGCGGTTTCGCAAACGTTTATGCGATTGACGTCCTGGCGCGTCGCAGTTACTTCAACATGACACCGCGCGGCTTCACGATGGCGCCGTCACGCACGGTGCTGGGGCAACGCGCGCTCGAGCTGCCGACGATTCTGGTGACGAATCGCCACACGCTTTCGGACGGCGAAGACTTCACCGAAGGATATCGATCGCTGCATCTCGGCAAAGTGGTGGGCGAACCAACGGCGGGCTGGATCATCTACACTTCCGGAGTGCAGTTGATCGATGGCTCGGCATTGCGTCTGCCGTTCGATCGCATCACCGCGAATGACGGCGAGTTGATGGAAATGCATCCGCGGCCGGTCGATGTCCCGGTAGCAAAACCCATCGGCGAAAGTCTGTCTGGCCGCGATAGCCAACTCGAAGCGGCAGTCACTGAGTTACTAAAAGAAATCGGAAGCAGGTCGAGAGGAAATTGATCGAAGAGATCGTTTCGTCGAATGCGAGTATGAAAATCAGTCGAAGCAAATACTTGGAAATTGACAACGTTCTGAATCGCATGCTAAAAATCAGCTTCGTCCGACCTGTTCTAAATTGCATTTACACGTGAGCGTAGCGTTTGATTGACCGCGCGCCCGTGGCCGACAAAGCCCGCAGCGTAGTAACTCAGCGTGTAACTGGGTTTTATGCCAGACGAAGGAAAATCCCCGGAATCGGGATCCGTAGACGACACACCTGCGAATGAAGCGCCGCCGGATCAGGCGCGCGCTAACCAACCACTTTCAGCCGACGCCGAAAAGGACGCACAAGTCGAAGCGGCGAAAGCTCGCGTGGCCGCCGCGAAAGAAGCCGCGCAAAAAGCTGCGCCACCCGCAGCAGGCGCGCCGAAAGCTCCGGTTAAGAAAAAAGAAGAAGGACCGAAGCCGGTCGATGCTGCGAATCATCCGCTCGTGAAGCGTTTGCAAGCGACGTTCGGCGAGTCGGTCATCGAAGCGACTGAGTTCCTCGGTCAATTGTCGATTCGGATTGCGCGGCCCAGCATCGTCGAAGTTTGCGAAGGGTTGAAAGCTGATTCAGAGACGCCGTTTGATTATCTTTCCGATTTGACTTGCGTCCATTACCCGGACAATCGCGAAGCGCCTTTCGAAGTCGTTTACAACTTGTATTCGATTTCGAAAAACGAGCGCGTGCGTTTGAAGGTCAACACGAAAGATGAAGGGATTGAGAGCGTGACGAGCGTCTGGCCGGTTGCTGATTGGTTGGAGCGCGAGGTCTACGATCTGTTCGGAGTGGTGTTCCACAATCATCCTGACTTGCGACGTATTCTCCTGCCGCCGGATTGGGTCGGCCATCCGCTGCGCAAGGATTATCCGCTCGAGTTCATCGAGAATCGCTGGACGGAAGAACATCTACCGGAATTTACTGACGTGCAGCGCGAGCAAGTTGAGCAACGCCGCGCTTACGGATTGGAAATGCTTTCGGTGCCGCAGGAACGTGAGGTGCGCACGCTGTTTCGTTCTGATAAAGAAGTGATGCCGAAGGATAAGTGAAAAGCCCGTCAGTTGTCAGTTGCAACTGACAACTGACAACTGACAACTGACGATGAGCCCAAAAGAAATCGCCACGCATTACGGAGCCAAGCTCTTCGACACGCCGGAAGCGGCGACGGCGGCAGGCTTCGTGTTAACTGACAAACATGCGCCGCGAAACGTTTGGAACAAGGCGAGTGCAACCCAGTCTCTGATGTTGGGATTGCGCGATCGAAAAGACAAGGGTGAGATCAAAGAGATCGGTTTAGTTAATGAGCCATTCGCCGTGACAGGTTGTTATTTGCCGAATGAAGCCCCGGAGGTTTCCAATTAGAAATTCTCCCTCTCCTTCTGGGAGAGGGCAGGGGTGAGGGTGCGAAGCATAGCGGGTTTGAGATTCTAAATTCTTCTTGCCGTGAGGCTGTGCCTCACGGCAAG
>DATLVM010000559.1:0-18001 GCA_035577445.1 Pyrinomonadaceae bacterium | reverse complement strand
GCAGCGGCGCGGGCTTCGAAGTTCAAAGCTCAATCGATTCGGTTAACTTTGGTGGGCCTTTGTCCCCAATGTCGGGAATAGGTCGCGATAATGAATGGAGAACTTTGTCTTAATTCTGAAACGTCGCGCTAGTAAACCACGCGGCAACAAAATACTTAGGAGGAAGAATGTCAGCAGCAGGTACAGCAATAGCAACTCAGTATGATTCGGCGCAGGTCGCAAAGCCCGCGCCCGATTTTGAAATTCCATCAACCAAGAACATCGAAAAATTGAACGAGCCCGTGAAGCTTTCGGATTATCGAGGCAAGTGGGTCGTTCTGCTCTTTTATCCGTTGGATTTCACGTTCGTTTGTCCGACCGAATTGACCACGTTCAGCGATCGTTATGCAGACTTTGAAGGCGTCGGCGCGGAAGTCATCGGCATCTCGACCGATTCAGTTTATTCGCATCGCGCGTGGCTACAAACGCCGCGTGACAAAGGCGGAGTCGAAGGTCTCAAGTTCCCGCTCGGCGCCGACATCACCAAGAAGATGTCGAAGGATTATGGCGTGCTGATCGACGACAAAGGCATCGCGCTCCGCGGTTTGTTCGTGATCGATCCGGAAGGCGTGCTGCGCTACAAAGTCGTCCACGATCTGAACATTGGTCGTTCGGCGGAAGAGACGCTGCGCGTGATTCAGGCGCTGCAAACCGGCGGCTTGTGCCAGGCTGAGTGGCGGCCGGGCCAGAAAACGATCGGAGCGTAAGCACGTCGGTGTCAGAAGCCCGACCGTTAGGGAGGGCAGGCTCACGTAGGTTGCCCTCCCTGACGCTCGGGCTTCTGACACAACCTTTCGGAGAACTCAAGCATGCCCATGAGAATTGGAACCCCTCTACCTGCTCTTGAAGGCGCGACTGAATGGCTAAACAGTTCCGCCGAAGAAGCTCTCAAGGACGCCGCGGGTCATCCCGTCTTAATTCATTTTTGGTCGGTAAGTTGCGGCATGTGCAAAGACAACCTGCCGCGCGTGGCTGAGTGGCGACAGAAATACGCGTCAGCCGGCTTGCGAATGATCGCCATTCACATGCCCCGCTACCCCGAGGACACGAATGTCGATGAGGTACGTCTAACTGCCGGCACGCACGGGATCATCGATCCACTCGCGGTCGATAACGAACACAAACTTCGCGACGCTTTTCAAAACGAGAATGGTTATGTTCCGGCGTACTACTTGTTCGACGATCAGCACAAGCTGAAGAGCTTCGCTGCCGGAGAATACGGGGTGAAGGTGATTGAGCCTGCCATCGAACGAGTATTGAATGGGTTGACTAAGGCCCAGGTGAGCTGAAGTGAGTCGAATCTTTTAAGTGGCGCCGCGAGAGCTAGCTTTGTGCGCTGCTTTTGTTTTCGCCCGGCTGCTCGCCGCTGTAATAATCGATCACGCTCAAGAGAATTCCTTCCAGGTCTCTTTCAGGCTTGAATCCAACCTGCTGGTTGATTTTCGAGGTGTCCGGAACTCGCCGCGGCATGTCTTCAAAGCCTTCTTCGTAGGCTTCGTCATAAGGCACCAGCACGATTTCGGAATCCGATTTAGCCAGTGCTTTTACTTTTTTCGCGAGATCGATGATCGAGATTTCCTGATTCGAACCGACGTTGAAAACCTGGCCCACAGCACCTTCGTCATCCATCAGCTTCATTAGTGCGCCGACGACATCGCCCATGTAGCAGAAGCATCGCGTCTGCTTGCCGTCGCCATAAACTGTGATGGGACGGCCGGCCAACGCTTGTTTTACAAAGGTGGGAATCACCATTCCATATTGACCAGTCTGGCGCGGGCCAACTGTGTTGAAGAGGCGCACGACGACGGTCGGCAATTTCTTTTCCCGCCAGTACGCGAGCGCCAGGAATTCATCGATGGCTTTTGAGCACGCATAACTCCAGCGCCCTTTGGTAGTTGCTCCCATCACCAGGTTCCCGTCTTCTTTGAACGGCACCGCAGCGCTCAAACCATAAACCTCAGACGTCGACGCGATCAGAACCTTCTTCTTTTTCTTGTTGGCCAGGGAAAGCACGACTTCCGTGCCATGAACATTAGTCTCGATCGTGCGAACGGGACTTTCGACGATGAGCTTGACGCCAACCGCCGCCGCGAGATGAAAGATCACATCGCATTGATCGACGAGCTCGGCGGTTACCGGTTGGTTGGCTACATTTTCGATCGTGTAATGAAAGCGCGGATGATCCTTCAGGTGGCGAATATTCTCGAAGCTGCCGGTGGAAAGGTCGTCGATGATAAAAACTTCATCGCCGCGTTTCAGATACGCGTCGGAAAGATGCGACCCGATAAAGCCCGCGCCGCCTGTGATCAAAACTCGCAAAATGAATAATCCCTTTCCTTAAATGAGCCGGGCAAGTCTAGCATAGCTTGACTGCCAGCTACGGCAGGCGGGCCTAAGCTCTTGAAACAACGGAGTCAGCAGGCGCTTTCTTTCCCAGAAGGTCGGCGTATAGATTCGCAATATCGTCGAGCAGCCGTTCCTTCGAGTAATCTTTCAAAACGAACTCACGACCGCGCGCACCTAGTTCGTCTCTCAACGCTGCGTCGTCAATGAGGCGTTTCACTCCGTTTGCGAACCCTTCCGCATCGCCACTCCGCACGCGAATGCCTCGTTCGCAGATCGCGTAACCGTCGAAGCCTTCGACTTCCTGGCCCAGCAAATCAACTACGCCGCCGACTCCGGTGGCGATTACCGGACGGCGATTTGCCATCCCCTCGATGACACTGAGCGGCGTACCTTCGTTCAAGCTAGTCAGCGCCACGACATCGAGCGCCGGATAGAAATTCTCGGGATCGTCGCGCGTGCCAAGAAAGACAACGTCGTTCGCTATTCCCACTCGCCTGGCTTGGGATTCGAGTTCAGAACGTCGAGCACCGTCGCCGATAACCAGGAACTTTAAGCGTTGAGTCGACATCTTCTTCAGCAGTGCGGTCGCCTCAAGAAATAGCCGGTGGTTCTTTACCTCGGTCAGACGTCCGACGATGCCGACGAGTAGGTCGTCATCGCTTGCGGAGATCTCTCCACGCAATTTTGCTCGTCGCGTTTGCCATTCTGCGTACACATCCAGGTCGATGCCGAGGGGAATTACAGCGAACTGCTCGCGTCGTCCCAGATGAAAATCTTCATTGATTTCACGGCGTTGTTGTTCGCTGATGACGATGATTCGATCCGTCATGCGAGCCAGCATCTTTTCGATCAGCAGAAACAGTTTTGTCTTCAGCGGGCCATAGTAACTATGGAAGACGTGGCCGTGATACGTGTGTACAAAGCGACATTGGCGCGGCCGTCCCCAGAGCGTTGACGGTGTCAACCATCGATACATGATTCCCGCCGCGCGTCCCACGCCGCCGGCTTTGGCGGTATGCGTGTGAACGAGGCGCGGCCGCTCATGGAGCATCAATCGATAAAGCTTCCACGCGGTGATCAAATCCAGCGGGGAAATCTCGCGGCTCATTTCGGGAATAATCAGAGGCTGAACCGCGGCCGCCGCGGCGACATAACTCATGTCGTCTTCGCCTTCGGGCGGAACACCGGCGACCAGCAACGTTTCGTAGCCGCGATCCTTCAGCCCGGCGCTCAACCAGACGACGTGCCGTGCCGGACCGCCTACGTTCAAGCGCGCGATGATGCGGACGATCTTCATGTCAGAATGAAGCCGAATTACTCGCTAAACATGTCCGCCATCGTTCGCTCGAACTCGCATTACGCAAAAATCTTGTCCGATCTATTTCCGCGATTGATGGAAAATTCGGAGTCAATGGAAGTCTGGGTGGCGTAACGACCTGGCTACGGTTAGCTCAATCCGAGAAGCGGTATCGAAAGATTGAGTAAAGCGCCTTAAAGCCATCCTTCCAATTGATCTTCTTGCCTTCGGCATAGCTGCGGCCACTGTACGAGATTGGCACTTCATAGATGCGCGCGCCGGCCTTCGCGAGCTTGAGCGTAAGTTCGGGCTCAATATCGAAGCCGTTCGCACGCAGTGGCAGAGACTGCGCCAGTTCTGTGCGCATCAGCTTGTAACAGGTTTCCATGTCGGTCAGGTTCAGGTTGCTGAAAGCGTTTGAGATTGTCGTCAGAAACTGATTACCGACGTAGTGCCAAAACAAATGAACCCGATGCGGGCCTCCGCCCATGAACCGCGTGCCAAAAACTGCATCGGCGCGACCATCGATGATTGGTTCGAGTAGCTGAAAGTATTCCTGCGGATCGTACTCGAGGTCGGCGTCCTGCACGACGCAAACGTCGCCGGTAGCTTCTTTGATCGCGCGCCGGACGGCCGCGCCCTTTCCCTGGTTTCGCGGCGAATAGAAGACGCGCACATCAGGAACTTTGCCTTCAATCTCAGACTTCAGGACCGCTACCGTACCATCGCTTGAGCCATCATCGACCACGATGATTTCTTTGTTTAGGTTCACTTCCCGAACGCGCTCAATGATTTCTTTGATCGTACGCGCCTCGTTGTAGACAGGCATGAGCACCGACAACTTGAACTCTGGAGGAATCACGATGCCGCGACCGGTCGCAGCTAAGACCGTGTTTGGCGAGAACCTTTCAACTGAGTTGATGATCTCCGAAAATCTCGCTGCCGATAAACCCGAGATCTCGACCGCATCTGACAGCGAGACGGCGCCGCGCTCGTATAAGATCGCGGCCACAACAGGACCTGTGCCATTGTCAGTTGGCTCACCCATTTTGGCGTAAGTTAATTCGAAAGTCGCAAGCGAGTCGGCGGCTTCAGTCGGTCATTCTAAAGATGGTATGCGGATCATCTTCGTGGCGAATCTCGTCGATAAGTTCGCGGCGGCCGTCGCCCATGTAAAGACGATTCGGGCAGTTGATGACAATGCCGTCAACGCTGCCGACATTCCTGTAAGCGTGCACAACGCCGGGCGGTATCAAGACCGATTTCGGAGCGCTTTCGCCGGCGATCAGCGTCATTCGATTTCCATAGGTCGGCGAATCTTTTCGATTGTCCCACAGACGCAATTGAAAGTCTGACGGTCCGAGGAAACAGAACAGATCGGCCTGGTCGACGTGCTCGTGGGGACCGCGCGTCACGCCGGGCAGGGTCGACGAAATGTAAGCCATCGCGGGAAAGAACTCGGCCGCCAACTCGTCGTGGCGAAACAGTTCGGTCAACCAGCCACGCTCGTCCTTGAGCTTGCGCAGGCCACGCACGATGACGTCTTGAACGGCAGCTTCCGTGAATCGATCAGGCGCTGGCGCCGGCGTTTGTTGCATGTTCGATCTTCCGATTATTTGCTCCGGTTTTCGCGACGAGGTTCGACGCATTCAGCAGGCTCTCGAAGGTGCCGGCGTCTGTCCACCACCCGTCCAATTCTTCCCAGGTCATCTCTCTCCGATCAATGTAGGCGTTATTGACGTCGGTGATTTCCAACTCGTCGCGGCCTGATGGTTTCAATGTCTTGATGATGTCGAAGACACGGGAATCGTACATGTATATGCCGATCACTGCGAATTGTGATTTGGGCTGTAACGGCTTCTCTTCGATTCGCAGCACGCGCCGGCCGTCAAGCTCGGGCACGCCAAAGCGCTCCGGATCAGGGACCTGCTTCAGCAGGATCTTGGCGCCGGAGCTTTGCTGCTTATAGTCCTCGACCGCGGCGCAGATATTCCCTTGAATGATGTTGTCTCCGAGGATGACGCACACCGGTTGACCGGCGGCGAAGTGCTCTACCAAAGCCAGCGCCGCGGCGATCCCGCCTTCGCCCTCCTGATAGGTGTAGTTGAGATGCCTCAGCCCGAAGGCTTTTCCGTTTCCGAGCAGCTTGAGAAAGTCACCGGCCGCATTGCCACCGGTGACGATCATGATGTCGGTAATCCCAGCGTTCACCAGCGTCTGAATCGGATAATAAATCATCGGCTGGTTATAGATGGGCAGGAGATGCTTGTTCGTTACCGCGGTTAGCGGCTTCAGCCGGGATCCCAGACCTCCGGCGAGGACAACGCCTTTCAATTTTCTGATTCTCCTCAGTCGATGAATCTCTGAAACCAGAGTTCCAACATTAATAAAGACCAAAGCCGATGCGAGTGATCCACTCGCTGGGCCACATGCTCGTCAATCAAACCGCGCACGGCGCTCGGTTTGAAGAGCCCGCGCTTCAGAGCACGATCGGATAGCAGAGTCTCGCGCAGCAACGGCTGCATCGAGCCGCGGAACCAGGCTCCGATCGGCACGCCGAAACCCATCTTGCGCCGCGTGAGATTCTCCTGCGGCACAAGCCGCTTCAACACGCGCTTCAATAGATATTTTGTCTTCAAGCCGCGCAGCTTAAGATTCTCTGGTAAGCTCGCGGCAAACTCCATCAGATGATGATCGAGAAACGGCGAACGCGCTTCGAGCGAAACTGACATGCTGGCGATGTCCATCTTCACGAGCAGATCGTTCGGCAAATAGGTCATCGTATCGGCCAACAGAGAAGCATCGACTATTCCGGCGCCATTCACTTTGGCAAACCACGGCTCAATGAAACCCGCGGTGCGCCAGCCAGCTGCAGCATCTCGCATCTCATCCGAATACAATTTGATTTTCGCGGTTTCATCGAAAGCGGTAATCCAGCGCAAATATCGATCTACTGGTTTCAGCGATGCGGCCGCGACAAACCTCTGCGCCTTGCTGATTGGATTTGTTCTCGACCTGCCCGCCGGAAGCGCGTTCACAAGGTTGGCGATGACGCCTTCGCGCAAGCTGCCCGGCAGATTGGCATACGTCTGGGCGATGTTCATCGCCGCGTATCGTTGGTATCCGGCAAAACATTCATCGCCGCCGTCACCATTCAGAGCCACGGTCACATACCGGCGTGTTTCGCGCGAAACGTAGTAACTGGGAATCGCGGAGGAATCGGCAAACGGTTCCCCGTAATGTTCGACGAGCGTCGGCAGAATTTCCATCGCGTTCGGCCGCACGATGAATTCGTGATGGTCGGCGCCGACGTGCTCAGCCACGCGTCTGGCGTGATGCAGTTCACTGAAATCCTGTTCGTCAAAACCAATCGAAAAAGTCTTTACTTGTTCCGAGGACTCTTCCGCCATTAACGCCACGACGGCACTGGAATCGATGCCGCCCGAAAGAAAAGCACCCAGCGGAACTTCCGACATCAGCCGCACCTTAACCGCGTCGCGCAGCAAATCGACGACGCGTTCGCCGGCTTCCTCTTCGCTGATCTTGATCTTCCTGCTGAAGTCGAGTTGCCAATACCGTTCGGTCTTGATCTCTCCGTTCTGCCACAGCAGCCAATGCCCCGGTTCGAGTTTGCGAATCGAACGATAGGCCGTCAGCGGCGCCGGCACGCAAATGAAGGACAGGTAGTGATGAATCGCTTCGTAATCGACGTCGCGACTAACGTCAGGATGAAGGAGCAGGGCGCTGAATTCGGATCCGAAGATCAGTTGGCCATCGACTTGCGCATACAGCAGCGGTTTTTTGCCGACGCGATCGCGGGCGAGAAAGAGTGACCGATTGCGCGTGTCCCAAATTGCGAACGCGAACATGCCGCGCAGATGCTGCGGGCAGTCAGTGCCGTATTCGTCATACGCGTGGACGATCGCTTCGGTGTCGCTGTTTGTCTCGAAACGATGACCGGCATCCTCGAGTTGCTTGCGTAACTCGCGGTAGTTGTAGATCTCTCCGTTGAAGACGATCCAGGCGGTGCGATCGGCATTCGGGATCGGTTGCTGCCCGCTCTTCAGATCAATAATTGCGAGGCGGCGCATCGCCAGGCCCACGCCGTCATTGAAGTAAAATCCATCCTCGTCCGGCCCGCGATGATGAATCGCTTCGTTCATGCGCGCGAGCAACTCGCGATCGACCGGCGCGCCATCACTACGAACAATTCCTGCTATGCCACACACTTGATTTCTTGATTTAGCGAGAGATGATTCCGAAACAGCTAATTAGGCGCTCTAGCATGCGATCATGATATTGTCAGTAGCGCTGGCCTTAATATTAGCGGACGCTCGTGAGCAAGTCCAAAACGTTCGGGCCGGTGTCTGCGATCAAATCCCGAGATTCACTACAAACCGAGAAGATGTCAGAAAAAGTCCGTGAGCGTTTGCGCCATCCGCAATTTCAGATGCGGTTGCTGGTCGCGGCGGCGGTGGTCTGGCATTTAATGATCGCCACGACGGTTTACGAAATCGGCAAGCACCAGCTGGCGCCAAATCAAATCTACCAGAGTGGTATCGGTAAGTTTGCCTCCGATGGGCTCGCCTATGAGCCCCAGTGCGTCGAGTTGTGCTCAGTCATGAAGAACGACGGCCCAATTGCGTGGCTGACGTGGCCCACGCAGTTGCACGTGCGGCTCTACTCGTTGCCGCTGATGGTTTTCATTCGCTGGTCGGCTTTCAACATTCTGACAATCGAGCCGCTGAATCTTCTTTACTACTTAGGCATTGTTGCATTGGTTTTCAAACTCGGCGAGAAAGTCTACGACCGCACTTCCGGACTGGTGGCCGCCTTCATTGTAGCGGTGTGGCCTTCATTTCTGATCCACACGACGCAGCTATTGCGTGATCCCTTATTGATTTTGGCGGTTCTCGTTTTCCTATGGAGCATTGGCGAACCTCTGCGCCGCGAGTTTTCATGGCGCCGCGCCATTTTATTGGTGATAGCAGCCACCGTTTCGATCGTGACAATCAGAATAGTGCGGCTGCCGATGTGGACGCTTTTGTGCGTCTTCGCCGGATTCGCGGTCTTACTTCTCGTCATTCGTTTCGTCCAAACCAGGCGTATCAGCCGAACTGCGGCCGCCTTTGGAGTGATTCTCATTACAGTCGTCGCAATTACACCCCGATTTCAACCGTTGTTTCACAACCAACAGGAACTGCGCCGCCCGCGCGCGATCGTACCGGAAGCAATTCAGCAGCTGCCAGTCGATCAGCAAATAGCGGCCCGCCGTGCCGGCTTCCAGTTTCGCATGGAGGAAGGCAACGTCGGACCTGCTGATGACGGATCACGGATCGATGCTGAGGTTAGATTCCGAAGCATTGGTGACATGGTTCGATATGCACCCCGAGCGCTCGTCATCGGAATCTTTGCCCCATTTCCTAATATGTGGTTTGGCGTAGGCAAGCAGGTCGGTGGGGGTGGCAGATGGATTTCGGGATTTGAGATGTTCATAACGTACCTGCTTGAAGGCCTGGCGCTGTTCGGGTTGTGGGTGGCGCGGCGCAAGCTTGAGGCGTGGTTGCTGTGCGGCGTGGCCCTGCTGGGTTCGGTGGCGCTCGGGTTGGTCGTAAACAACATCGGCGCTCTGTACCGCCTACGCTATCCGTTCTGGATCATAATGGTGATTATCAGCGCCGGCGGTTTGGTTCACCTGTTGAGAAGCCGGGTTTTCAAGTGGCGGGCATTCCGAAGTTAGCTGAAATCCTGTAGGTCGGTTCTCAAGATTGATTAGACTAAGTCTCACACTTGCTGCGCTGGCGGTCTGTAATGCAGTGGTGGCGATGCTGATGCCATGGTACGTCGTTACTCGCATGGGCATGGGCATCCAAACCGATGCATTCTTTGCCTCGGGTGCACTCTCACAGCTTATTTTTCTGGTGGTGAGCTTTTCTCTCACCCAGGTGATCGTGCCCCTCCTGGCTACCGAGGACGAAAAAACTTTTCAACGGGACGCCTGGGGATTGTTTCTGGCGATCTTAGGGGCCTTCGTCCTGTTATCCGCAGGTTTATTCGTGACTGCGCCTTACTGGGTATCGCTGATCGTGCCGGGCTTCTCGGCCGAGGCATTACGGTTAACGGTTACGCTGAGTCGAATTCAATTACTTGGGATGATTGGAAACGCGCTCGTACCGGTGCTGTGGTCCGTCTATTACGCCCGCCAACGATTCTTGTGGGCGGAAGTCTCCTCAGTCATTGCTAACGCGGTCGCCCTCCTCTTTCTTTACTGGACGTTGGCTCGTTACGGCATCGTCGCCGCCGCCTGGGCAACGGTCCTCAACCTGGGATTGAAAGTGGGATTGTTAATGCCCATCCTCGGACGCTGGCAGAAGCCCGACTGGAATTCCTACGCTATCAAAGAGGCTTGGCGAAGGATCAAGCCCTTCATTCTGGGTCAGACTTATGCCAAGTCCGAGCCGCTGATCGATAGATTTCTTACCTCGCTGACTACCGCTGGCAGTCTCTCATTGCTTTACTTCGGCCAGCAGATTTACTCGGCCGTGAATCTGGTCATGGTCAAGGCAGTATCGACGCCGACGGCCCCGCGATTGGCAATTGCAGCAAAGAGTCGCGACTGGCGAAGTTTTCGTCACGTCTATCGCGAGCGGCTGATTTGGATCTTCGTGATCGCGATCGCCGGGTCCTCAGTTTTGTTCTTGATTGGCGAGCCTGTCCTCCGTCTGATGATTGGTCACGGTGGTATCACCACGCAAAACGTTCACATGCTTTGGTGGATAATGGTGGCATTGGCCGGGTTGTTGATCGGCGGAACCGCGGGTCAGATGATCTCGACCGCGTTCTATGCGATTGGTGATACGCGCACGCCCACGATGCTCTTTATCGGAACCTACACGGTCTACGTTCCGCTAAAGATTCTCGTGTTTCTGCATTATGGAGTGATCGGAATTGCCGTAGCTACCAGTATTCACATGACCGTGAACTTTCTGGTTCAACTGTTTGTTTTAGAGTGGACGATCATGCGCAATCGAACGTCGACAGTTGCCGCGGCCATTTAGCCTGGTACCGGCAACCTGCCCTCAGGTGCAGGTTTTTTCGCTCGCAGATCTGGTGGAATTCGATTGGCTTCCTTTTCAGCCTTTCCTTTTTGCGCCCTCTGATCCCGCTTTTCTTTGACTAGCGCAAAACCTACCGCGACAAATAGGAAATAGAAGATTAGGAGTTGCGCTCGCTGACGGTAAATATTTCCGACATTGCCCTGAACAATTGAATACGAGATCGTTAAGACGGTAAGAAAGATCACAATCGGGGCCACTTCTCTGAGCCGATGCTTGATCGTGAACCACAGACCCAGCACCAGAAAGGGAATTGATCCCCACCAGATCGTCATCTCCGGCAGAGTAATCATTGAGCGCACGGAGCTGTATTGCCAGGGAAAGGGCGCAAGAAACAGGTATATCAACCCGATGGGAATGGCGGCGAGAGCCCCTTCGGGAGTCGAAACATCGATGTCTTCACCGAACCCTGAAGCCGCCGATCGCGAAGCGTCCAGGCGCATCACCTGGAGTTGACGGAAACTTCCATACTGTTCTATTTGCTTGCTGGCGAATTGCGAGACTCCCAGCCCGGCCAACACTCCGCCGACGACGAACATAATGACGAACTGGCGAAGAAATGCCTGCGCGCTCAGCTTCTGTCGTCCCAGGATGAGGGCGCAAACAACGGCGAAGACCATGATGTAAAAGACGTAGAAGCGCAGCGTCATCAAGGCAAAAAGGCCAATCGCGAGAATAATCACGTATTTGGTGCTGAATTTATTTCCCAGCTTCAGGGTCGCCAGCATGCACAGCGTGAGGATAAAAATAATTGGGCCGTCTTTCATTCCCTGGCATTGCCAGAGAACTAGAGACGGGTAGAAAGCGGTCAGGAGCGCTGCTGCGCGTGCGACCTTCTTATTCGGGAAAATCTCCATCGCCATCAAATAAGCGATCGGCGCCGTCACTGCGCCGAGCACCGAATTGACGTACTGAGTCGCCAGCATGTTTCTCCCGATGACCTTGTAGATCGCCGCCACCACATAGAGCATTCCCCAGCCACTGCCGGCGCCGTCCCGCGAAAACAAATCGACCATATATCGATATGACTGATCGCCGTTCCAGACTCTCATCAGGGCGTTGCCGAATATGTCGTACGTGTTCGCATCCCCGCCGAAAAACTCTTGCTGATGAAAATAGTAAATTACGCTGCCGAGGAAGATCCGCACCATGATGGCGCTGATAAAAAGCCGCAAGAGGAACTTCTCGTCCTCTTTGATTCGCGCCACGGCGAAGCCGAAAGCCGCCGCGATCGGCAGCACGAACATCAGCGCCGGCCCTCCTTCAATGGGCATCAACGCGATGAGCGCGATTGTGCCGGCGGTGGCGAGGGCAGTAACAACGATTAGGAAATGATTCATGACTACTTGAAAATCGCGATGCGCTTAAACATCGTCGGGGAGATCGGGCCGTGTCTTTCGCTCGATTAGAAACTTGTCGTGTGCGCTTAATTCCTTGATGGGTTTCGCAGGCACGCCGCCAATCAGCCACTCCTGCGCATCGACATTCCCTGTGATAACCGATCCAATCCCTACGATGCAACGCGGCGGAATCGAACTGCCCGGCGCCATGCGAATTTCTGAGCCAACGTAGGCAAAATCGCCGACTGATATCGGCATGGTGCGCTGGCGATTATGGGTCCAGAGCGACGAATTTCGACCGCCAATGATCGCGCGGCGGCCAATCTCAACGCGGTCGGTAAAATCAATCTTGTGACCAGTCGTGACGATGCTACCCGCCCCGAGAAAGAATTTCGGATCGGCTGGGTTGACGATGTCCGGATCGGGAATCGAGTTGATTTCGTTCATGCGCCTTAGTTCTGAATAACGTCCGAGTTGCACCTCATCGCCACCGCGAATGATGTTCAGATGCCCGATGTGAACGTGATCTCCCACGGTCAACTTGCCGACTCCCATCACGATGTTGAGATGACCGATTTGCACATCATCTTCGATCGTGCACTGTCCGGCATCGATGACGCTGAAGCCGATGCGTACGCGCTTCCCGATGCGATACCCAAAGAACAGCCGATATAAGGGCCGCAGCAGAAACGACGGCAGCACGGCCATCATCGCCATTACCAACAGACGAAACTTGCTAATCCGATGCATGGAGGTCGGGATCGCCTCGCGGCCCAGGCTCATCGCACCAGCTGCCGCGTCTCCAATTCCGCTGCAGCCCGGCTGAGTTGATCCTCGGCTGATTGTGCGCTCACCCATTGCAAGAGTTCGGGGATACCGTGTTGCAGACTAACACGCGGCTCGTAGCCAAGCAGCTTGCGCGCGCGCGAAATATCGGACACGCAATGCCGAATATCGCCTTCGCGGTACTTCGCGACGATCTCGGGCTCGAGGTTCTTGCCCAAGCCTTCGCCCAGCAGCCTGGCGACTTCCCGCACCGAAGTCGGCACGCCGGTGCCGACATTGACGGCATGATAATCCGCGCCATCGTTTTCCAATGCAAGCAAATTCGCCTGCACAATATCGCTGACGTGAACAAAATCGCGCGTTTGCCCACCGTCTTCGAAAATCACTGGCGGCTGATTATTCAACAGCCGCGCCGAAAAGATCGCGCACACGCCGGTGTAAGGATTCGACAGCGCCTGACGCGGGCCGTAAACATTGAAGTAACGTAACGCCACTGTCGGAATGCCGTACGCGCGGCCGACTACCAAACAAAACTGTTCCTGATCCTGCTTCGTGATGGCGTAAACCGAAGTGGGAAACAGAGGCTTCTCTTCCTTGGTCCCGATGGGCCCAAGCTCTGATCCACATTCCGGACATTCAACTTCCCAGCAGCGCGCGCGTAGCTGCTCAGCCGGACGAAGCTGCGGATAGACATCGCCGCACTTCACGCACGAATAAGCGCCTTCGCCATAGACCGACATCGACGACGCGACGACCAATTTTTTGATTCGATCCCGGGCGGCGATCAGTTGCTGCAACAGCACGCCGGTGCCCAAATCGTTCGCGCGCACGTAGCGATCAATCTCATACATCGATTGGCCGACGCCGACTTCCGCCGCTTCATGAAACACGGTATCGACGCCGTCGAGCGCCCGCTGCACCGTGGCTGCATCACAAACATCGCCGTGAATGAATTCAGCTTTGGGGTTCAGATACTGCGCGCCCCCGTTGCTGTGTACTTGCGGCACCAGCAAGTCGAGGACGCGCACCTGATGGCCACGCTCAATCAGAGCATCGGTCAGGTGGGATCCGATGAATCCTGCCCCGCCTGTGACCAGAATATTCCGCTGCTTTGATTCTAATTGCGGCCGCTCGCTCATTTCCGAACTAGTGCCTTATCCATGCAAACATTCATTAAGCGCATCAGCGAGAATATCGGCATGCGCATCCATCGCGTAGTGCTCTAAGGCATGTTCACGACCTCTGCGCCCCATTTCCAGGCGCCGGCTCCGATCGCGCAAAAGTATCTCGAGAGCGCTATGCCATTCATCTTCGGTCGAAGCGAAAAAATGTGTAACGCCCTCTTCACCGATCTGTGATGAACCGCCCACTGGTGTCGCGACATACGGAACGCCGACTGCCATGTATTGAACGGCTTTGAAGCCGGACTTGCCCTGGGCCCAGCGACCGCCGTACAGGCTTTCATCGATCGGATAAACTCCAATATCAATTGACTGAAAATCCTCGACTTCACGATCCAATTGCCAGGGCAGGTTTTCAACCTCGACACCGGGAACCGTCACGTCGCTACCGGCGCCGACAATCCTGAGACGAAAGTCATAATGCCTCGCCAACGAGGTTAACACTGGGAAGATCGTTTTCAAATATGGAAACGTTGAGTGAGTACCAACCCAGCCGACGACCGTCTGGGAGTTCTCTCTGGGCTGCGGTTTAAAGACATCGGTATCGACGACAGTGGCCAGGATACGGGCTTTGGCGCCTTTGCTGATGACATACTCCGCGATGCCCCTGTTGCCGCAGGTCACTACGTCGGCCCACTTGATTAGATCATCGGTCTTGCTGAACCATTTGAAGATTCTACCGATCGAACCGTAGGTGGGACTGTTGTAGGGAACATAGGTCGCATCGTCCAAATCGAGCAGGATCGGGCGATGGAAAAGTCGTTTGGCGGACCATTCAATTGCGGGCGGGCCGAAGATCATAGCCTCGCGCTGGATCAAAATCACATCAGCCCTTCGCACCGCCGGCAGATCGGTGAACCGCTTCAGCGCCGCCATGAAAAGACCCGCGGCATTCCGCGCCAGAGATCCTTGCCGGTACAGCGAGCGAAACAACTCGGTGTCTGTGAACGGGCGGATTTCCAGCTCGATGCCCCGAGCCGCCAGGGGCTTGACGAATTGTTTGAGGCGGTACCGCGTCGCGGCTGCTTCGACTGGATATGAGGCGAGCGCCAGAACGTTCATGAGACTTCAACCGATAATTTCCAGAGGCCGGACACGCATCGCTACAATTCTAGCCAGAGAGAACCTGCTCGTATAGCCGCGCGTACCTTTCCAAGCCAACACCTCGAACATCAAAAAGCCGCTGCGCGACTTCACGCGCGCGCAGGCGCATACCTTCCGGGTTAGCCGTTAGCTGCGCGATCTGTTTCCACGCCCTGGTGTATTCGTCAGGATTGAAGTCAGCGACCAAAGCACCAACTTCTTCGCCGGTGATGAGCGCGTCTGAATCACCGACACCAGCGTTGATGAGCAGTGGCAGCCCACAGCCGAGATATTCGGCGTACTTTGTCGGTGACGACGCCAACTTTGAAAAGCACGGTTTGATAAACGCGAGTCCCGCGTCAGCGGCCGACAGATACGAAGCCACCTCGCGAGGAATAGCGGCGACAACCGTATATTGTTCATCGTTGGATCCCCGTGCACGCATCAATTCGCGGATGCGATCGTGCTTTGATGGAGTGAGCCAGAGAAAATGCGCATCGGATCTTTGCTGCTGAACCGCGACAAACAAGTCCGCCATCTTTTCCGTCAGATACCAACCATCGATCGAGCCGCTGTAGACGATCACAAAACGATTACCGAATCCCAGCTCAGATCGCCGCCGCCGCCGCTCATCTTCGTTAAAGCGAAAGAGGTCCAGATCGGCGCAGCACGGCACGACTTCGTGAATTACTTCGCGGTTTTGCAGCACCGGCCACTCAGTCATGATCGGCCAGATTCTCTTGGTGAGCGTCACTATTCCCTCCGCAGCCCCGAGCGCGCGCCGCTCCGCTGATTTCGTGATGCGATAGGGCAGCGAATCTTTTTGCCAATGTTCGGCATCGACATATTCGTCCGCCATCAACCCACGCACGTCGAAAATGAACTTCGCGCCGGAACGTTGCTTTAGTCGCAGAGCGATAACTGCGGCGATGTGATTGCGCGCGTGAATCAAATCGATCTTCTTCTCTCGCATTAAACGCCGGCCGTAGCGAATGCCCGCAAACACATCGTATGACGTGGCGGGCAATGAAGGCGTCTTGTGATAGCGCAGCCAATGCCAATCGATTCCACTCGCGGCCAGGTCTGATCTCATTCGCTCGATTTCAGCGTCGTGCTGCGCCAAGGCTTCGGGCCGCTCGAAGCTGAGCAACGTGAACTCAACGCCGCGCTGGTTGAGTTGCTTCAGATAAGGAATCACCTGGCTTTGGCCCAACGGATCGAGCATGCCGTTATACGAGATGTACAGAACGCGCGCGCCGTTGAGAGTCATGAAGAGCGCGCTCCCATCAAGCGAAGTTTGTCGGCGAGCAGCCAGTGAAGGCTACCCACGAAAGCGGCGAGATCAATCGTTGCGAGGATTGGCACAATCACGAGTATTCGCGCAACGTTCCGTGCGAGGCTAGCCGGAGCTGCGAAGCGGTGTTTGCGAATCGCATTTGTCGCGCGCGCAATCAATAGAAGCAGCCAACAAACCAGAACAGTCAACAACCAACGCGCTCCGACGAAAAATGCCGGCAGGCAAAGCAGCGCCAGCACGGCATACCTTTGAAAGATGGCTCGTTGCCAATCGCGCCAGAGGCCTGCGCGAATGTTATTGCGCGCATAAACGACGAAGCGTTTGAAAGTGGGCCACATGGTTGGGTGAATGCTCCAGCAAACGACGGCCTGTGGCGCGCGCACTTCGCGAAAGCCATGTTCGCTGACGCGCTGCATGAAAATCAGATCCTCTGCCGATCGCAAGTCCTCCGGAAAGCCGCCTACTGTTTCCCATGCTTTGCGGCGCATCAATGCTGAGGCGATTGAGCGCGCCGGTATGAATCGACCGTCGATTTCGGTGGGCGGCGGCAGATATGTAATGACCGCGCATTCGCGAAAGAAAGTGTCCGTAGTCGGTTTGAATGCGCCATAGACCGCATCCACTGTGGCATCGGTCTTCACTCTGGCCACTAGAGATTCCAGCCAATCGGCTTGAGGAATCGTGCCCGCATCGATGAATGCGATCCATTCGCAAGACGCGTGGGCTGCGCCGACGTTGCGCGCCTGGCCCGGCATGGAATCCTGCTCACGAAACAGTTTAATGGGCGCGCCGTGTTTGATGAATTCTTCGATTATCGATATGGTCGCGTCGCGCGAACCTCCGTCGGTAATGAGGATTTCTTTGGGCGCGAACGTTTGCTTGAGAAGCCCGTTGATGAGATCGCGGATCGAGTCTTCTTCGTCGCGAACAGGCACGACTACGCTGACATCGATTGGGGAATTCTCGATCGTCATTTAGTCGAGCGCGAACTGATTGCGCCAGTCGGCGGTGTCTTCGAACCTGGGCTGATCGCGCTTATCAAGCACGCACGTTTCCAGCACCAGATAATCCATCTCAGTTCGCATGAAGCAACGATAGCTGTCTTCGGGCGTGCAGACAATCGGCTCGCCGCGCACATTGAAACTCGTATTCACGATCAAAGGGCACCCAGTGCGCCGGTGAAATGCTTCAATAATGTCGTAGTAGAGCGGATTCGTCTCACGTCTCACTGTCTGGATTCGCGCTGAGTAATCGACGTGCGTGACTGCGGGAATCTCTGAGCGCGGCACGTTGAGTTTGTCGATGCCCCAAAGCTTTTCTTCTTCCGCAGTCAATTTTCGCCGGTGCTTTTCGCGAACGCCGGCGACCAGGAGCATGTAAGGGCTGTCGTCATCCAACTCGAACCATTCGGCAACGTGTTCGCGCAGCACGCTGGGCGCAAATGGACGAAAGCTCTCGCGATATTTGATCTTGAGATTCATCACTGACTGCATCGAAGGGGAGCGCGGATCGCCGAT
>DATLVM010000558.1:0-2089 GCA_035577445.1 Pyrinomonadaceae bacterium | reverse complement strand
CTGGTCGAAGTCAGGATCACTTCGGAGAGGGTTTAGATCCTGATCTCGTTGGGCGCGGATACGAAGGCTCGGCTGTAGATCCAAGGCGCGCTCAAGCGACTTCAGCGCCGTATCGATGGCGCCAAGGCGCGCGCGCGTAGCGGCTAATCCGTAATGAATGTGCGCAGCATTTGGTTCGCGTCGCAAAGCGCGTTCAAAGAGTTCCTGTGCAGCGACGTACTCACCGCGGTTCAGTTCGATCACGCCGCGGTCGTACAGCGAATCAGCGTCGCGCGGCATCGCCAGGTCGCTTTTCAGACGTGCTTCCGCAACCGCCAGATACGTTCTTGCGCGTGCAGTCACCTCTGACACCATCGGATATTTCTCAACGAGAGAGCGGAACATACTGCGAGCTTCTGAAAAGTGACCGCGCGTGAATTCCTTATGTGCCGCCTCGAATGCTTTGAGGGCGGCCGCTTCATCATGTGTAAGTTGGGGTGGCGGCGGCGGAGGCGTCGGCTTCTTTAAGACGGCCGGCGCACTCACGGTAATTAATTTCCGGCGTGGCGGTGTCCGCTGACTTCGCGCTGCGCTCCCTACGGACTTTTTCGCTTGCTTCGGTTTTGTAGGGGCTTTGTGCCCAGCTTTCTTCGCAGTGACTTTCACCGGCTTCGACCGCGCCTTGGTAGTCTTCGCCTTCGTAGCCTTATTTGCCCGGGCCTTACCTGCCGGCGAGCGTTTTGTAGCCGGCTTTAGCCGCGTCGATTTCGGCACCGTTCGCTTAACCGACGCTGATTTCGCAGCCGAACGGCGCGCGACGGAACGCGACGAAGACTTCTTTAGCGATTTGGATACGGAACTACTCATCAGAAAAACTACTCAATGCCCTCGATTACAGGCAAGCACATCGGCCAAAATGACGAGAGAGGGTAGCATAGCTTGCCCGCTAAATCAACGAAAGAGTAGGGTTTGCGGCTCTTGTCACGCCGAGTGTTCAACTTTCAGTGTCTGTGATTGACATGGAAAAACACTTGAACGTCAATGAATTGCCGTGTTACTGTGACTCGTGAGCTTCGGTGTCTGATTATGACCCGCGAAGCTCAATGTTTGCGGGCTCATCTCGGAACAGCGGGTTCGCCCATCCTGCCCTCCAATTCTCCGGATCCAAGATCAGAAGTCACTAATGCCCAGCGCTCCAATCGTCATTCGCGAGACGAATTACCACCAGATCAAGGCGGTTCTTGCCCGATTGCGGCTGGACGCCTCGGCGCGCCTGGTGGTGCTGGTCGACAAAGATGGACAGCAGATAGCCGTTCATGGCGAGTTAGGAGACCTCGATACCACGAGTCTGGCTTCTTTGGCGGCCGGTAATGTGGCTGCGACTGGCGGAATGGCGAAGCTGATTGGCGAGGATGAATTTCCTACGCTCTCCCATGAGGGTGAAAAGGAAAGCATCCATATCTGCGTGATAGGCCGGGTGCTATTGGTGGTTGTCTTCGATGACCGGTCGAGCCTGGGCCTGGTTAAGCTCCGCTCGAAACAGATTTCGCACGAGTTGGCCAAGACTTTTGCCGAGATCGAGAGGGACTCAGCCGCCGGAGCTAACATCTCTCCACATTTTTCCGGAATTACTGACGAAGAAATTGACAGTCTCTTCTCTGACGCATAACCCTGCTCCCTAAGCTTCTCGCCGTATGACTTTTATCAACTACGCATCCAGAGAGATTAATTGCAAGATCGTTTACTACGGCCCCGGATTGTGTGGGAAGACGACGAACTTGCAGCACATCTACGATTCGACTGCCGCGCAGGCAAAAGGGAAACTGATTAGCCTGGCGACCGAAACTGAACGCACCTTGTTCTTTGATTTTATGCCGCTGGAGCTGGGAACGGTCCGCGGTTTCAAGACTCGGTTTCATCTATACACGGTCCCCGGTCAGGTCTTTTACGAAGCATCTCGCAAGCTAATTCTCAAAGGCGTTGACGGCGTCGTCTTTGTTGCTGACTCGCAGGAAGAGCGCATGGACGCCAATATTGAGTCGCTTTACAACCTCGAAGAAAACCTGCGCTCTTATGGTTACGACTTGATGACTCTTCCTTATGTGCTGCA
>DATLVM010000557.1:0-6908 GCA_035577445.1 Pyrinomonadaceae bacterium | reverse complement strand
AACGGATGAACGATGTCGTCGGTCAATCTCTGAAAACGATTGATGTTCCCCCAGGGTGTTTTCCATGAACCGAAATCAGCGGTCAACTTGTCAGACGCGGCCTCCAGAGATTTCAGCAACTGATCTGGTTTCGCCTTGTTGCCAATGTAGTCCGGCAGCGAGATGCCTTCGGCGCGGGCATCCATCCTGAGCCGTCGCGTAAGATCCTCAGCCCAGTACACTGCCAACGAGGTCGGCGCCGATGTTTCCGACCAACGCAGATCCCACGCCTTCAGCATCGCGATCTGATCGGACAGCTTTGCTTTCAAAGGATCGCTCGCGCCTGTCTCGTCCCAGGCTCTAATCAATGCCGGCATAGGTTTCTCGAACCATGTCAGATAGCTGTCGTATGCCGCTGCCCGCAATCCTTCGACACTGAAATCTTTCCTGTTTTGCAGAACCCGAATCGCGTGCAAGCCGCGGGCGGACTCGACGCCGTTATCGACGTACTTCGGATAGTCGGATTGCTTTGGACTGCTCGGACCGGCCGCAGACCAGGGCGAGTTGTTGCTGTTGTAGAGCCAGCCGCTGGCCGGATTCAGCAGCTTCGGTGTTTCATCCACCGACAACAGTCCATGCCAATCAGTTTCGGGATTGCTGCCATCGACCGGTTTGGTCCAATCGAATTTCGCGTCGCGTCGAGGAATGAAGTTGCCGTGAAAGTATGCGATGTCCCCGTCGCCATCAGCGAAGATCGTGTTGTTCGAAGAGTTTGTGTGCAGCTCCATCGTCTGGCGAAACTCTTTGTAGTTGCGCGCTTTGGTGCGCGTGTACGATTGCGTCAGAGCTTTCACCGGGTCTTGCATAAGCGCGATACTCACCCATTTGTCGCCTTGCGCGTGGATGATCGGGCCGTGTTGCGTGCGATAGACGGTGAAGGTTCGTTCCGCCATCGCTCCGCCGGTTGTCTTGTAGGGAACTGCGATGGTTGACGTTGTGACGGGTCGCTCTTCGTTGCCGTACTTGTAAAAGAGCTTGCCGTCCTTCTTCACAATCGTTTCGAGATACTCATCCATCTGATCGACGGCGCTCGACGTGTGCATCCAACCGCAGTGTTCGTTGAAACCCTGATAGATGAAGAATTGTCCCCAAGTCGTCGCGCCGTAAGCGTTGAGGCCTTCGTCGCTGGTCATCTGCAATTCAGATCGGAAGTAGAAGGACGTGTGGGGATTGATCAGCAGCAATGAATGTTTGCCAACAGTATTCGAAGGCGCGATGGCAATTCCGTTTGAGCCACCGGGATCGACATTCGGATCGCGCTCTTCATTCATCGCCAGCGGGGTAAGTGGAATCCGGCCGTAAAATGCCTGTAGCTGAGTCAGGCTGATCGACTCGATGTCACCGCCGATGCTGCCTTCGCTGAACGTCAAAGCCATCCACGGTTCAAAGTGTGTAATGACTTTGGGCTTCACATCCGGATGATTGGCGAGATAAAAGTTCAGTCCGTCGGCCCATGCATCCATCAAGGCTTTCAGCCATGTCGGACTCGATTGATATTTCGCTTTCATGTCTGCCGGATCGATGAACATCTTCATGCGCAGATCGCGCCAGATTGCCGACTCGCCTTCCGTTTCAGCGGCGCGGCCAATTGAATTCATATAGTTGGTCTCAACGCGGTTGAAGTCGTCTTCAGCCTGCGCATAGATCATTCCGAACACCGCATCGGCGTCAGTCTTGCCGTGTACGTGCGCGATGCCCCAGTCGTCCCGCGTGATCGTCACGTCGCGCGCCCGCTGTTGCCAACGAGATTGCTCTGAAGTTTGGCCGGCGGCCGTGATTGTCAGCAGTGCAACGAAAAGAGTGGTTGAAAGAATACGGACAAGCTTGTTCATTGACCCTCCGGTCGGTGATGTGTAAAAAGTGAACCTAATGAGAAGAGTGCCGCCAGGCACGACATATTTATAGCACCAGAGCGCCCTAAAACTTATGCCGAACCGAGCGAAAATTTGTTCGCTCGGCTCGGCATGGTGTTCGAAAACGGCGCGGCGGCTATAAACATCTCGCTGCTATGCAGCGAATACACACCTGCTACTTTCCCGCGATTGGCCTGAGCCGCCATCTTCCATACGCGACAAGAATGCAAAGCAAACAAGTAATGAACGGCAGCAGCGCCAGTCCCTTCATCGGTCCCATCAAAGTGATCACCGTGGCGCCGGCCGTAATGATCGCGAGTCCCGCGGCGGCGAGCGGCGTCAAACCCGGTTTGATGCGGAGCAGGGAAGGCAGAATCAAACCGATCCCGCCAAGAAACTCGCAGACGCCGATGAAATGAAGAAACAATCCCGGCAAAACAACCGGCGCCTGGTCGTTCATTTGCTGAACGGACATCACAAACTTCATCGAGCCGCTGAAGATGAACAGCAGCGCCAGCAGAATTTGAATGATCCAAAGAAGTATGTTCATGGCTTTTTGACCTCTCCCTTCTCCCTTTGGGAGAAGGGTTGGGGATGAGGGAGCGAAGCCTACGTCCGCTACAAGCCCTCGCCCTAACCCTCTCCCAGAGGGAGAGGGAATCTACTTCGCGGCCGCCTCGGAAACCGTCTTCATCTGGGCCAGGCCCTTCTCAAAGTCGCCGCCGACCATCTTGTCCATGTTCATGAACATGCTGAAGGCCTTGGCGACAAAATTGTTTTCGCCGGACATGGTCCACTTCACATTTGTCTGATTGCCCTGCGGCGTGAAGACAAAATCCGTCGCACTCGTCGCGGCAAAGGGTTTGATAAATTCAAGCTTGATCTTGATCTGATCGCTCGGGCGGCTGTCAGTGATCGTCATGCGGCCTTCGCCGACGTCGCTGTTGCCAACCCAGCTATAAACCGCACCGTTGCCGGCGGCTGCGCCAGAGAATTCCTTCTTCATGTTCGGATCGATCTTCTCCCAGGGCGACCACGCCTGCCACTTGTGAAAATCGTTCACCTGCGCGAATACAACCGGCGCCGGCGCGTTAATCGTGGCGGAGCGCTCGACTGTGTAATGCGCAGGCTGCATCGCCACGACGACGCAGAAAATCGCGATGATGAGCACGATCACCACGATGCCATAGAGCAGAATCTTCTTAATCATATCGGTTCTCCTTTCGTTGACCGGCTGAGCGCCGCACATATTAACAACGGGCGAATCGAGCGTCCACTACTTATCCAGCTTTCCGTTTCTTGTGCGCGGCCTCGTTCAACTTGATCCTCGTCCTGACCAGTTTCTTCACCAGCGCCGCCGGCAGTGGCTTCTCAGGAGTGAAGCGAACTGTGCCCTTTGAAGTCGCAAAAGATTTCAACTCATCCTTGTGAGTTTCTGTCGGCCCCGCTCCGGGGAAGAAACTGCAATGTTCATTGAAGGCTGCGTAGGAAACGAGCATCCGCCCGTTCAGCTTGAACGTGGGCATCTGATAGCTGATTACTTCCACCGCGCCGGGCACGATGGACTTGATTGTCCGTCGCAACTGCTCGAGCGCCTTGCGTTGGATCGCGGGCACTCGCGCCAGATAATCTTCGACATCACGCGGAGTATTAACTTTCGTCGTTCGTTTCATCCAACCTCCTTGTTGGTTCGATGTCATCTGATTGCCACAGAGACACAAAGACACAGAGAACTAATACAGATCGCGACTTAAAATGTTAGCAAAGCCCGTTGTCTCTGTGCCTCCGTGGCTAATTGTGCTTTCTCACGATTCTGCTTCAGTATTGACCATCCACGGAATGCCGTAGCGGTCGACGCACATGCCAAAGCCCGGCGACCAGAAAGTCTTTTGAAACGGCATCTGCTCTTCGCCGCCTTCGCAAAGAGCCTTGAAGATGCGCTCGGCTTCGGCTGCATTTTTCACGTGAACGGAAACGTTCATGCCGGTAGGTTTCGTGTAGCGTCCCGGCGGGCTGTCCGCGCCCATGATGTCGCCGTCGCCAACTTTCAGCGAAGCGTGCATGATCAAGTTCTGCGCGTCCGCCGGCAGGTCCTTCGCCATTGGGCTTTCGCCCCAGGTCATCTTGAATTTAACCTTGCCTCCCAAAACTCTCGCATAATGTTGAAAAGCCTCGTCGCATTGTCCATTGAAATTCAAGTGTGTATTGATGTGCATGATCTTCTCCTCTGTTAGTTTCTAAATCAGTTTTCCTGGAGTTGCGCCAGCCGCAGCTTGCCTCCGATCCAAGCGCAGGGAAGCGTAGTCAGGATCAGTGCTATCGCAAACCATCGCGGTCCGTATTCGGGGCCTTTGTTCCAATTCGCAGCTACGCCGACGATGGTCAACACAAATCCGATAACACCGACGATCATCGCGTGCATCATCAGACGATCTCTGACGATCCTTGCCGTGATGTAACTTCCAGCGATGCCGTAAACAATTCGATAAGCCAGCGCCAGCACCCAAAGCGAATCAGCCATCGGTCGAAACCACGGCGGGTAAATCCCGGTTGCATGCAGAGCGATATCGGTCCCTAGCGACAGAACAATTACTGCTACCACGCCGGTGAGCACTGCGCCGATACTGCGAAGGAGGCTAGTCGGGTTAGCTTCGCTCATGTTTATTTCGCAGCCTCCTCCAGCTTACTAATGTCGAGCTTCTTCATCTCCATGACCGCAGCCATGACCTTGTCCGATTTGGCCGGATCATTCATCAGCTCGAACAAGCGCACCGGCACGATCTGCCACGAGAGGCCGTACTTGTCTTTCAGCCAACCGCAAACAACTTCCTGACCGCCGTTGCCGCTGAGTTTCTCCCAGTAGTAATCGACTTCTTCCTGGTTCTCGCAGTTCACCACCAACGAAATTGCTTCCGTGAATTTGAATTGCGGACCGCCATTGAGCGCGGTGAACTTCTGACCGTCAAGTTCGAACTCCGCAACCATCACTGATCCTTTCGCGCCGGGACCGGCCTCGCCATAGCGGCTGATAGCGGTCACTTTCGAATTCTGGAAAATCGAACAATAAAAGTTCGCCGCCTCTTCCGCTTGCGTGTCGAACCACAGCATCGGAGTAATTCTCTGTTGTATCTTCGCCATTGTCTGCTCCTTCAGATTGATTTTTGCGTGTTTTGGTTACGCGCCGATCTGTTCTCGGATGCGTTCTTCCTGCGCGCGCAGCTCAGGAGTGAATTCCTCGCCAAAGTCTTCAGCTTCGAACAGTTGACGGATTTCGACTTCGCCGCTCTCGAACGGCGCTTTCTTCAGCCACTCGATCGCTTCGTCTCTCGAGTTACACTTCCACAACCAAAAGCCCGCGACAAGTTCTTTGGTTTCAGCAAACGGTCCGTCGATGACACTCGTCTTGCCTTTGCCTTCGAAGCGAACGCGCGCACCTTTCGAACTCGGTTGCAGACCTTCGCCCGCCAGCATCACGCCCGCGTTCGCGAGTTCTTCGTTGTACTTTCCCATGTCAGTCAGAAGCTGCTGCCTCGGCATGATGCCCGCTTCCGAATTTTTGTCCGCTTTCACAATAACCATGAATCGCATTTCGTCTTCTCCCTTCTTGTGTCAGAACCCGGAGCATCTTCGCCTCTCCCTCTGGGAGAGGTTGGGTGAGGGTGCGCAGCATAGCGATGGGATCGACCTATCACTCCGAGAGAAACCAACAACCTAATGCCTTTGACCGCCACCTGATCCGGTCGCTAACCCGAGAGGTCGGGACCCTCACCCACCCTCTCCCAAAGGGAGAGGAGAAAACCGCTCCCGGTTCTGACTCTCACTGGTTAGTCGAACGAGGGCTCACCGGATCGACAGCTTTTGCGAAAAAGTTTTTGCGCTTACATCGCCTCTTTAGCCTGCCATAGTGCGACCGCCGCGCCTGTTGGATCCTCGATGATGCTGAACCAACCCATATTCGGAACCTCGACCGAGTCCTTCACTACCTTCGCGCCCAGCGACGCGGCCTTCTTCGTCGCGGGGCCAATCTCATCGACCAGCACATAAGCCAACCAGAACGAAGGCACGCCGGGCATAGGATTCTTAAGCATGCCGCCGCCCGTTCCTTCTCCGACTTTGATTATTGTGTACGTGTCGCTCGGCCCCATCTCGACATCTTCCAGGGTCCAGTCAAACAACTTGCTGTAAAACTCTTTGGCCTTCGCGACGTCCGTTGTATTTAACTCAACGTGCACAAATGGATTTGCCATGACTACTCCTAATTAAGAAAGTGTCAGAAGCCCGACCGTCAGGGAGGGCCACTTATGAAATCGAGCCCTTGCTGACGCGCGGGTTTCCGACACGGTTAATTTTCCGGGAGGCCAGGAATCTCCATCACCGGGCGTACCTCGATCGTGCCGTACTTGGCCGGTGGAATTCGCTCGGCAATATTAAGCGCTTCGTCCAAATCTTTCGCCTCGACGACGTAATAACCGCCGAGTTGTTCGCGCGTTTCGGCGAACGGCCCGTCGGTGACGATTCGTTTGCCATCGCGCACCCGCACACTCGTGGCGGTCGCGACCGAATGCAGAGGACCCGCCGCTACGTATTGGCCGTTTGCATTCAAGGTCTGGGTGAGCTGCGCCGATTCGACGTAGCAATGCGCGCGCTCTTCATCGGTCATCGCTTGCTCGTTCATATAGACAAGTAGCATGTATTTCATCTTCGTTTCTCCAACTTCTTTCCTCCTCTGAATGTGTCAGAAGCCCGACCGTCAGGGAGGGCCACTTATGAGATCGAGCCCTTGCTCACGCGCGGGCTTCTGACACCTCAGGTAGTGTCAGAACCGAGAGCGGTAGCGACCGGATCAGGAGGAGCCTTAGAAACCCAGCGGGACTCCTTGATCCGGTCGCTACCGCTTGATGGTATGAAGCAGGCGTCTCCTGCCGTAAGTTGTTAGACTGACGGTTGGATAAACAATCTGCGTTAGCAGAAGGAGACGCCAATGACAGTATATATCGGAGTCGACTTTCATGCGCG
>DATLVM010000556.1:0-6236 GCA_035577445.1 Pyrinomonadaceae bacterium | reverse complement strand
CGAGGTGGAAATGTCGTCGGTTTCAGTTGGTTCACTCCACGCCGCGCCGTCATCAGAGCGGCCGGACACAACGATTGGCAGCCGCAGCGCCATGCGCAGCGCGAATCGTCTCTCTTCGTTTTGGTAAGGAGTGCTCATAACAGAAGCCACCCGAACTATTGCTCCTCCAAATTCTATGTAGCAGATTGGGCCGGACGAGCTCTGTCGCCGTCGGTCCAATCATAAAAACCCTGGCCGGACTTCTTGCCTAACTTCCCCTCATTCACCATTCGCCGAAGGATGTCGGGTGGACGAAAGGTTTCTGAGCCCAATTTCTGGTGTAAATACTCAGCAATGCTCAGACGCACGTCGAGGCCCACCAGGTCGGTCAAACGCAGTGGACCCATCGGATGGTTATAGCCGAGTTCCATCGCAGTGTCGATGTCGCGCGCGCTGGCTACACCCTGCTCGACCATGCGCATAGCTTCGAGGCCCAGCGTCACGCCCAGGCGGCTCGAGGCGAAACCAGGAACGTCGCGCACGATGATCGGTTCTTTCTTCATTCGCTGCGCGACCGCGCGCACGGCTGCGACCGTCGATTCGCTGGTGCGCGGGCCGACCACGATTTCAACCAGACGCATGATGTGAACGGGATTGAAGAAATGCATGCCGATCACGTGTGCAGGCCGCGATGACGCTACGGCGATTTCGTTAATCGAAAGCGACGACGTATTTGTCGCAAAGACGCAATCGTGCTTGACGATGCTTTCGGTTTCACGCAACAGCGTCTGCTTTAATTCGAGGTTCTCTGGTGCGGCTTCGATGACTAGATCAGCGTCGCGAACATCTTCAATTGAGGTAGTCGTTTGAATTCGCCCGATTACTTGTTCACGCTCCGCCTCACTGACCTTGCCCCGCTGGATTCCTTTTTCGAGATTACGTTTGATTGATTCAAGGCCACGCGTGACCGCTGCTTCATTCACGTCCCGGAGCACAACGTGGTAGCCCGCGGCCGCCGCAACTTGCGCGATGCCGTGGCCCATCGTGCCGGCGCCGAGCACACCAATAGTGCTAACCGGGGGCGGCGAGTCGGTCAACTTTTGTTCGTCCGAGTTAGTACGCAATGTGATTCGAACAGAAAGCCGAACGCTGGTGGAAAGCTTTCAGGTTTTGGGGCCTGCCTGGTTCGACTAACTTGTACAGTATTACTTATACTATACGCGCAACCGAAAACGCCAACAGATTTTCCCGTGCAATTTACCGCAACCGCGAACGTTGTGAGCGGGTTCAAGTCAACTTAAGTACTTGATTGATCCGGTCGCTCGCGCTCCGGTTCTGACACGATAAGGAGACCACGTTGCCTACAGAAGAGCTTCGCCGCCAGGTAGTCATCATCGGATCGGGACCAGCCGGATTGACTGCGGCCATCTACACCGCGCGCGCGAATCTGAACCCGCTGCTTATCGACGCGCCGGCGGATATGGAAAAGCAGACAACGCCCGGCGGTCAATTAATGATCACGACCGATGTCGAGAACTATCCGGGCTTCGCGCAAGGCATCGAAGGCCCCGAATTGATGATGCAGTTTCGCCAACAGGCGGAACGTTTCGGGACCGAATTCCTGGAAGAGTGGATTAATAAAGTCGATTTATCGCAGCGTCCTTTCACGCTTTACACCGACAACAAGACCGTAAAAGCCGAGACATTGATCATCGCTTCCGGGGCTTCGGCGAAGTGGCTCGGAATTCCCGGCGAAGCCAAAACTCCGAATGGATTTGGCGGTAACGGAGTTTCAGCGTGCGCAACTTGCGACGGGCCCTTGCCGGCGTTCCGCAATAAGCGCTTAGTCGTAGTCGGTGGCGGCGATACCGCGATGGAGGAAGCGACGTTCCTGACGCGATACGCTGCGCGCGTCTATGTCGTGCATCGACGCGACAAGCTGCGCGCGTCGAAGATCATGCAGGACAAAGCGTTGAAGAACGAAAAGATCGAGTTCCTCTGGAACACCGACCTCACGGAGATCGTTGGCACGCACGAAAAGGGAGTAACGGGCGTGCGACTCCGCGATGTGAATACGAAGGAAGAACGTTCGTTTGAATGCGAAGGCGTGTTCATTGCGATCGGTCACAAGCCGAACACCGATTTGTTTAAGGGACAGCTCGACATGGATCCGGTGGGGTACATCATTACGAACGGGCACTCGACGGGCACAAACATTCCCGGTGTGTTCGCGTGCGGCGATGTGCAGGATTCGGTTTATCGACAAGCGGTGACCGCGGCGGGCACCGGATGCATGTCAGCGATCGACGCCGAACGCTACCTCGATCACTTGCCGGTTGAGATGCCTAGTGGTGAAGAGGTGACAATCGAAGGTGAACGCATCACTGCCGATCACAAATTGATCATCGAGCCAACCGGCGAGGTAGTTCCGAACGTGCCTGTGTTGGAAGACTGTTAGGAGTTATTTCCCAGAGGCCGCGATCGCATCCTTGATCATCTGGCGCAGACCGTCAGGCTTCCACTGCTCGCCTTTCGCTTCCTGGCCATTCACCAGGAACGTCGGTGTGCCCGCCAGGCCTAATGCGTGCACGCGCTTGCCGTCCTGAAAGATCCGCTGCGCCACCTGCTCACCATTCAAATCTTTCATGAAGCGATCGGGATCGATGCCAATTTGCTTCGCGTAATCAACGAAGATCGGCACCAGATCCTTTGCCGGCGTCCACAGTGTCTGGTTCTCGTAAAGCTTGTCGTGCATCTCCCAGAATTTGCCCTGAAGGCCGGCAGCTTCCGCAGCCTGCGCTGCCATCAACGCGTGTTCGTGCATCGGCATCAGCGGATACTCGCGGAAGATCACGCGCAGCTTATCGCCAAACTCAGCTTCGATTTTTTTCAACTCGGCAGAGTAGCTGCCGCACGCTGGACACTGGAAATCGCCGAACTCTTCCAGCGTCACCGGCGCATTCGGATTCCCGCGAATGTGCGGAGGCTCAGCGCCTTTGACGTTCAGCGCCGGATCAGGCGTGGGCGCGTTTGAGTTGCTCGCCTGACGTGACGAGCGTAGCAGAATCATGCCGCCCACAACCGCGGCAATCAGAACGATCACAATGATCGCTAATGGAATAAAACGCTTCATACCAAATCCAATGCGAGTGAACGCCTATTCGACCGTGTATTCGATCGACTTGTCTAACTCACCATCGATATACACCTCAACGCCGTAGGTTCCCTTCGGCCAGTCGGTGGGCAGCGTCAAGTATCCGTGCACTTTGTTCTCGAAAGAGTTCGTCGTGTAGTCAGTGGCTCTGATTTCTTTGTCCTTTGACCCGGCCACATCGATCATCTTCCAGACGAAGCGCACCTTCGTGCCCTTCTTCGCTTTGTTCAGATTAGCGATGCAGTGGACCGTATGTTCCGAGGCTTCGAACGACGTTGTTTCGTCACCCGGTTTCCCGTTGTCGTCCTTCGCCATGAAAATCTTATCGACATAGACATCGGGGTTAGTGCGCGACGACTGTTTGTTCGTATTCGTGTTCTTGTTGTCGTTCGAATTCTTGTTTGAGTTGTTCGAGTTGTTGCTGTTCTTGCTCAGGTTGCAAGCGAGCAAAGCGAAAATCAAAAGTCCTGCAGCCAACCAAGCTGGATGACGTTTCATGGTGTGTCCTCTCTGATTAGTTCAACCACAGATTCACACAGATAAGCACAGATCAAAAAGCCTTGGTGGCTCTTGTTTCCTGATCTGTGAAATCCGTGTTCATCTGTGGCTAACTACCGTTCACGCTTCGGAAATCGTGCGCACACTACCAGTTTCCTTGATGTTAGGCTACTGCCGCCAAACTGCCGGCCAGCGATCTAAAGAGTTCGCGTCCATCGCTTGAGCCGAGCAGGTCTTCGCAAGCGCGTTCCGGATGCGGCATCAGGCCCAGCACATTGCGGCTGCGGTTGCAGATGCCGGCAATGTTGTCGCGGGCCCCGTTCGGGTTTGCTTCGTCGGTGATCGCGCCATTGGGATCGCTATAGCGAAAGATAATTCGCTGCTCGCGCTGCAGCTCTGCAAGCGTCGCGTCGTCGCAAACATAGTTGCCCTCCGCGTGCGCGATCGGCATGCGCAGGACGCTGCCCACTTTCAATTCATGAGTGAAGGGCGTGTCGGCATTTTCAACTCGAACGTTCACATAGTCGCAGATGAAATGCAGGTCGCGATTACGAATCAAAGCTCCCGGCAGCAAGCCCGCTTCGCACAGAATCTGAAATCCGTTGCAGATACCCAGGACGAGATTTCCTTTGGCGGCGAACTCTTTCAACGAATTCATCACCGGCGAAAAGCTCGCCAGCGCGCCGGCGCGCAGATAGTCGCCGTAAGAAAACCCTCCGGGAATTATGACCGCATCGTATGAAGAAAGGTCCGTGTCGCGGTGCCAGATAAAATCGACCGGCTGGCCTACGTGTTTCGAGATCACGTGATAGGCATCGTGATCGCAATTCGAGCCGGGGAAAACTATGACGCCGAATTTCATTTGTCTATCTCAAGCTCTTTCGTATCAGTTCCCTCTTCCTCTGGGAGAGGGTGATGGTGAGGGTGTTAGCAACGTCAACCTAAGTCCCTCACCCCAGCCCTCTCCCAAAGGGGGAGGGAGCTTTGCCACATAAACGCGTTGCGAATTTCACTGTTCGATCTCCACGCGAAAATCTTCAATGATTGGGTTCGACAAAACGTCGTGCGCCAGCTTCTCGGCATCGGCACGCGCGTCGTCAGCACTGCGCGATCCGTCGATGGCAATCTCGAAATACTTTCCCTGCCGGATGTCGCTGATACCGTTAAAACCCAACAGTTCGACAGAGTGTTTGATGGCTTTGCCCTGCGGATCGAGCACGCTGGGTTTCAGAGTTACGTAAACTTTGGCTTTCATAATGGTACGCACGCTTCCAGCGTGCATCGTTATCGCGGAGCATCGCAAGTCTTCGGTAATCAACCATTGCACGCTGGAAGCGTGCGTACCGCCGAGCTAAGAACTCCAGATATTACGACAAAACATTGCGTCAGGTGTAGCCGATAGCATAGTATTTCCGCCGTTCGACCACGATGAAAGCTTTGAAAGAGGACAGCGATGGCTACTCCATATCCTGAAGCGCCCGCATCGGGAGCGCCCGGCGGCAAGACCAGTTTCATGAACCTCGACTCAAATGTCGGGGCGATGCTCTGTTACATTGCGAATTTTCTTTGCTGTATCGGCGTCATCCTCGCCATCATTTTTCTGGTCACGGAAAAAGAGAACCGCTTTGTTAAGTTTCACGCGGTCCAATCATTGTTTCTCGCCGGTTTACAAATCGTAGTCGGAATCGTCATCGGCATTCTTGGTTTGATTCTCTCGCTGGCACTGAATGCGTTCGACATGTCATGGATGGCGTGGATCTTAATTCTCGGGCTCCGCTTTATTCTGCTTATCGTTTTCCTGCTTCTGTGGATTATGGGCGGCGTGAAAGCCTATGGCGGCCAATGGTACAAGCTGCCGATCATCGGCAACTTCGCCTGGAGCACGGTCAACAAATAATTTTCAACGTAACCCCCTTTTGGAGGAAATCAAATGGATACGGGAAAGTCTGCTCTCGGCCTTGATGGAAATCTAGCTGCCGCTTTGGGTTATCCAGTCGGCATTATCGCGATCATTTCTCTGATCATGGAGAAGGAAAATCGGTTCGTGAAGTTTCACGCGCTGCAATCGATTCTCCTGCACGTGGGCTTCATCGTAGTGGCGATTGCCCTATGGGTTATCGGCATTGTTCTGTTGATTGCCGGCATTGCCGCGTCAGCCGCTACGAACAGCGGCGCGCTGGGCGGCATCATGGGAATGCTGATGGGCCTGATCTGGCTGGTAGTCGTCATCGCCTACCTCGGCGGATTGATTTTCGCCGCCGTGAAGTCCTACGGCGGCGCCGAGTTCAAGCTGCCAGTCATCGGCAACATGGCTGAGAAGTTCGCGAATAAATAGCCAAGTGTCAGAACCGGGAGCGGTAGCGACCGGATCGATCGCGAACTGAGTTAGAACAGAGCGCGTTTTGATCCGGTCGCTACTGCTCCCGGTTCTGTAACTACTCAAAACACTCGCTGAAAGATCGCATCGATATTTCTGAGGTAGGTGTCGAGCGAGAACGCTCGATCGATCTGTTCCTGATTTAGGTGGCCGGTGATGTCTTTGTCGGCTGAGATGAGCGACTTCAGATCCTGGCCTTCATCCCAGGCCTTCAGCGCATTCCGCTGC
>DATLVM010000555.1:0-9999 GCA_035577445.1 Pyrinomonadaceae bacterium | reverse complement strand
ACGGATAACCGGCCACGCGCGCACGCACGTCACGGGCAACGGCACGCGCGACGGAAGTATTGTCGTCCGTCGCCAGGAGAGCGGACCGGCAGTCATCCAGCCCGATGACACGGCCAACGCCGGCAAGCGCCCAGTACTGCTCCACGAACTGCAACAAATTACGGATATGACTCGCCGATGCACCGGGCCGCGCGTACGCGGACACGACCCGAACCGTCTCTTCCTCATCACAGCGAACTGAAGCCACCACATGGCCTTCGGTCTCGATCACGAGCTCGCTCTCGAACGAAGCAACCGCCTTGTCTGGGTTGAACCGCGATCGGCGCCGCGGCCAGACCTCGTCCAAATGGACCATCGCCGGAAGATCTCCGTCATAGACGGAACGAACAATGTACGCCCGCCGCTCGAAGTGGCTGAGGCTGATGCGCGTAAAAGGCAGATTCTTTGGAAAACCAACGCCGCGGCCTTCCCGCCAGAACAGACCCGCTTCGGCCGCACAGGCGAGGAACGTCTGAGCGTCCAGCAAATATTGATGCGACAACGCGTGATAGGCGTCGAAATGAAAGCTCTCGCTCTCGTCGAGATACCGGGCAGTCACGTCGGGCGGCAGGCAATGCACCTCGAGCATGACGAGGCCGTGCTCGTTGACCACCTGCGACCAGCGTCGAAGGTGCTCGACGGTGCTCTGGATCATGTCGCCCGGCGGGATCGCGTGGCCTTCTGCGTCGATGTACACGCTACCGCCGGCTCGCGATCTTTGCTCGGCTGCCTTGCGGTCCTCGGGCGGCCGATACGGCCGATCGTGATCGAGGAAAGATCGCACGTGGAGGACGCGATCGAGATCCTCGATACCGTTTGCGCGAAGCGTATCGAGCAGAGCCAGCGGATCTCCGATGTCGCCTCTCACTACGATGTGCTCGATGCCAGCCAGCGTCCGTGATGCCTCCGCCAGCGCTCTTTCGTTGAAGTCGGCCGCGACGGGAATCAACGGGTGCAGGTCGAGCGCCTTCCCTCGGCGCGTTCGATCGCGCACGGTTTCGTACAATCGCCGGAGCAGCGTGCCGTCGCCGCAACCCATGTCGACGATGTATTTCGGCTGCGACCAGAAGTCATTGTGATCGAACGAGCGCACTACGAGATCGCTCAGTGCTGCAAAGTACTTCTCGTGTTGGAATCCGCTGCCGACGACGTTGATCGTCCGGTCGACGTGCGTTTCGTGACCCGCCGAATCGCGCGCGAAGACGCGCGCGGCGTCCCCGAACAGGAGTTCCTGCGCGCGTTCGAACATCGGCTTATAGGACGCCACGGTCGCAGTAACGAAGATTCTGTCGATCACGAAACGACCCGCGCGATTCACGTGCAGCACATCGCCGGAGCGAGCCGCCCATCCCTTGGCCACGAAAACGCGCTCAATCGCACGGCGAACGGCCGGATCGACGTTCAGACGCAGCGTCGAGGCAACCGTCTCGGAATTTTTCTCCTCTGTGATACCGAGCCGTGCCTGTGCGCGCAGCGACAAGAGTAGAGGGACAATCAGCAGGCCGTCGAGAAAGTCCGGGAGATAGGGATGTTCACAGTTCCAATGTCGCTCCGACTGCTCGAGCCACCGCTCAAGGGACTCTCCGGCGCTGCCTTGAACGTACAGGTCGAAGGGAAAACGGTACAAATCCATGATCTGGTCGGGGATGGCGTTCGAATTCACCAACCCGGGCGTCGCCACGTATCGTCCGTCCGCCGCAGGGCGAATCCAGTCCAGACAGAGCAGCATCCTGAGCGCTACGTCCAGATAAGCGCGGTTGGCCGAGAACTCGCTCGCCAGCTGCCAGGCAGAGAAAGGCACGGTCTCCGACAGTCGGGCCAGACAGCCGCGCTCTCGCAGCGCTTGAAGGATCGGAATCGATGCCAGACCGTGAGAGTAACGATTCAATATTTCGAGCATAGAGGGTACACCGAGGTACTTAGGAAACGCACAAGTGCTATGGCCGACGCCGGAGTCGCGTCAACTGTGGGCGGATCCCGTCGAGCCCCGCGGGTCGCCTGGCGTCAGTCGCTTGATTAGCGGCAGAATTGGCGAATAGATTATATGACTGTGGCAGTTCGCTACTTTACAACCACCACCGGTGGTCCGCCTTTCGGGCACAGGCCGCAATTCGACCATTAGCTGAGCGGCCGCATCGGCCCGATCAACCCGCGTCGTTGTTCACCTACGGGATGACAGATCAAAGGATATTCGTAGACCGACGCATTTCAGCTCGGGACAATGCCAGTCTCTGTCCGTTCCACCGCTATCTCTCCTTTATGAAGTCGAGCTTAGCGGTCTGGTATTTCTCTTTATTCAAAATGCGTTGTATATTCGGGAGAACCTTGAACAAAGCCCTGGGACGCGCCGCATTGAGGACCAGATTCGGCACGAATCCACCCTCATTCATATCCATGATGACCTCAACGTCGACTTCGCCATTGCCAAGCGGCGTCAGTCGCCACGTATTATTCATGTCGGATACACGAACACAGCAGTCATTTGGAGGAGTCTTACCAAGCGCCGCGCCATAATTTACTAGTACTTCCCCGGTACCAGGGCTTTGATGAACCAATATTCTGACCACAAACTCTCTCGGAAGAAAAGGCGCTGGAAGCTTGTACCGAAACGTCGAATACTGAAGCTGATCGTCAATGCGGTCCACGATATGCGATTCATAACAACCCATGTCGTCGCAAGCGTCGGGATCTCGCATCAACCTCACGAGGCCGGCCAGAGTCGAGTGCACTCGAAAGACGCACTTGAACTTTTGCGAGTCCGAACCGGGGGCTTTCAACGAATAGATTTTCACACCCTTCTTTTCACCGACGAGCTCCCATTGATTCGAACCTGAAAATCTCCAAATTCCGCCGACGAGCAACACGATCACCACTACCGAAACGCCCGCGATCACCACCAACCTCAAAACCTTCCTTTGCAATGTTTTGGGTTTAGCTGCCGAGTTCTCATTTGCCACATTAGCCTCCGCATCACAATAGTAATCAATTGCGGCTCAGAACTTATTTGCCGCCGCGACTCATCACAGAGCTCCAGACAAATGCTTGCCTAGATGCTTGCCCAAACAGATCAACGTCAGAGTCGGCGATATCTTTACACTATCGGGAATCACCGAGCCGTCGCAGACGTAAAGGTTGCGATATTCCGTTTGAAGGTTTTCGTCCACATGCTCTTTGATTCTGACGGCGCCGCCGACGTGCGCCGCGCCTAGCGTTGTCTTGAAAAGATGCTTCCCGCCGGCATTCTGAATGATCTGTCGGGCCACTTCCTCGCCTTTTGCCAGCTTCCCGAGATCCTCTTCCTTCAGTTGCTTGTAGTAACGGCCATTCTCCCGCAGTTCTCCACCTGAACCTTCCTGGACCACCACCCCTACCCCTATGCTTTGCGAGTGCAGAAACGCTCGAATCAACCGACGGCTGCCAAACATGACCATCCGATACAAGGTCCGGGCGAAATTCGCGTCGCCCACGCCGATGCCGCCTTCTAACGTCGCTCCCATACTTGCGCCGAAGTTCTCGCCCGCTTTCAGCCCCGACACCAGGCCGAACACGCCAAAACCCGGATGACAATAGAACCCGCCTTTTGCCACATTCTGCACCCCGCTGTCGCGAAGAATGATCGGCGACTCCGAACCACCAGCGGCCAGGATGATCTTGGATCCGAAAGCACGACGAACCTCGAAATCCTTTCTTCCCTTTCGGTGTCTGTACTCTACCCCGATCGCTCCATCGTTGTCGGTTAGCACCTTGAGGACTCTGGCTCCATTAATCAACGTCGCACCTTCCTCGACAGCGTCGTGCACATAAATTCTCGCATTCCACTTCGCCGCGTAGTTATAGCCGGAAGCGCATTTCGCCAGATCGATCAACATCGTATTCTTCTTCCAGGGGTATCCCAGCGCTAGTGCGCTTTCCCGTAGTCTGATGGCCTGAGCTCCCAATAGTTCATCGGGCAATACCGCAAGCGGCAATTCGCGTCTCGCCTCATCGAGCTCTCTGGAGAGATCGATTCCGAGGGATAAGAACGTTTCCAATGGAGGAGAATCCGCTACTGCGAAATAGACAGCCGTCGTGCCTCCTGTAGTGAACGCCCGCGACGCGGCGAGCTTGTCGCCCACGGACACAGCTCTGACAACAGCCGCTGCGGTTCGAAGACCTTCTTTAAGTGGTTGGTTGCCACCACGCTCGAGTATCAGTACCTTCTTCTTGCTCTTACTCAACTCTCTGGCGACCGCCGCGCCGGCGGGGCCGGAACCGACGACGATCGCGTCGTACTCTTCACTCCAAGGCTGTTTATCCAAGACCAAGCTCCAGAATACCTAAGCGAAAATATGGAGAATCTCGCGGAGATCGAATGTTGCCGGGCATCTTTCCGCTTCCGCGACCGCAGGATGAAGGCTGGTGACCCTTCACTGGCGCGTCAATTCAGATTCTGATTTTCTTCCATCTGCCATCGGCCCAAATCGCGACGATCCATGCTGTTGCAATCGTGCCGTAGGCCATCTGCACGAGCCAGATTTGCAGGAGACCGTACTTTAAATACGGGCCGACAATCCAGACGGCCGGCAAAAACAGGAGCCATTGGGTACTGAACGAAGCCATGATGACGCGATTGCCATCGCCAACGCTGTATAACGTATAGGCGAAGATATAAATCAAACTGCCCACGCCGGTCGTGGCCGCGACCATGCGCAAAGGTATGACTGCGAGCGAGATCGCGTGCGGGTTCGAAAGAAAGATCGCTAGGCACCGCTCCGGAAACAGAAAGAGTGGAATCCCCAGCAACGTGATTCCGATGACCCCCAGTTTTCCCGTGTCCCATCCCCACGCCGCGGCGCCCGCAGGATCGCCGGCCCCTACGGCTTTGGAAACCAGCGTTGCGGAAGCTGTTCCCAGAGACATCGCCAGGAGAACCAGTACCATGGTAATTCTGAGCAGAACATTCGCGGCAGCCAATTCCGCTGTACCGATCTTTCCAACCATCCACAGAAAGACAATATATCCGGCCGAGAAAAAGAACTCCTGCATGGTGGCGGGCAGGCTTAGCTTGAAGATGCGCACCAGCATGGAACGCGCCGGCTTCACACTTAGAAACCCATCTTTGCGGAATTGGACAAAGATCAGCGCGAAATTAATGATGACGCCCACGTAGAGAGACACTACCGTGCTGATTGCCGCGCCGGTAGCGCCCAGCGCTGGCGCTCCAAAGCGCCCGAAAATGAGAACGTAGTTTCCGCAAAAGTTCAGGCAGCTCATGAGGACGACGATCGTCATGTTCACTTTCGGCCGTTCTATGGCGTACCAATAGCCCTTGAAAGCGCTCCCCAAGCCCACGGCTATGATACCCATATAGAGAGCCCTGAGAAATGGAACGCCGACTCTCGTGACCGCCGGATCAGAGGAAATCAACGAAAAGAAGAACGGACTAGCAAAGTAGCAGACAATTGTCAATGGTATGCCTACGACGAGGGCGGCCACGAGGCCGGCGTTGAGCGGTAAACATCTCGGCTCCGTAGAGCCTTCGCCTCTTCGGCGGGCGACCGTCCCTTGGACCGCCGGTGCAATGCCCGCCACAAATGCCAAGATGAGGGTATTGCTGAATACCGACAATCCCACTGCGGCAATGGTGTGAATCCCCAATGTTCTAACCATGGCAAGGTCAATCAACGACATGGCCAAAGTCGAACTTAGAGCGATACCCACTGGAAATGCCAACGTCGATATGGTCCTGGTACGCTTCCAAGTGATCATGACAATTACTCCCCCACAATACAAAGCCGTCATGTTTGACGATCGATGTCGAGCCGAGCCGGCTTTCTTTGCCAGACTTGCGGCGTTTAGACGCCCGGGCTTTTTTCAGCCGCCCAGGATTGACGCGGCAAACTGACCGGCGAATCCTTGAAGTTCCACCTTTGTCAAAATGGAAAAATGAGTCGCGTCTACGTCATAGGTGCGAACTGGCTTCAGAAGCAGCTGATTCCAACCGTAGTCGCCGGGTAGGTGTGTTCCATTCTGTCGCGCTCGCGTCGCACGATACAACGATACATCGATCTGGCGTGATTGTATCGCCGGGTTATAAGCGTGATAGCATCGCAGATTGGCTCGATATACTCTATGAAAGGTCGCGATTTGGTCTGCGTTAAGCTCCAGGCCACGCGCCGCGAGCAGTCCCACGATGTATTGTATGTTTTCTTCGTATGGCGACTGTCGCATCACTGCGACGTCAATGGCGATATCTGTACTATATAGATCGGCGATGCCCGTACATGCATCGACGAGCTCGGCAACCTCGTCATGCGCCGGCTTTCTCTGCATGACCGCCGGCGCGATCGAATCCAGCAGAACCAGCGCGGAAACTTCATCTCCTTGTTCGACAAGCTGCTTCGTCATTTCATAGGCGACCACGCCGCCATAGGAGTGTCCGATAAGGCTGTAGGGACCGGCCGGTTGTACCGTTTTCAAAGCGTCAATATTGGCTCGCGCGGTTTGCTCGACGCTGAGAGGCGCCGCGTTACCGTCAAGGCTGGCGGCTTGCAGGGCAAAAAGAGGCTGTTGATCGCCTAACGTCCTGCTGAGGGGTCGTAGCGACAGCACGTTCCCACCAGCGCCAGGTATGGCAAAAACTGGTGGTGCATCCCCGTGAGTCTGAATGGGAACCAGGATGTCGAATGACTGCGGCTCTTGACTTGCGATCACCTTCGCCAAATCGGCGATGTTCGGGGCCATAAAAAGGACTGTCAGTGGTAGTACCTGATTGAACTGTCTTTTCGTTTTCGCAAGCAATTGGACAGCAGACAGTGAATGCCCGCCTATCTGAAAGAAGTTATCATTCACGCCGATCGTCTCCGGCGTCCGTCTCAATACCTCGGCCCATATGGCGACGAGTTGCCTTTCAGTGTCGTTGCGCGGCCCTACATATTCCTGGCTCGTGGCCGCGGCGCTGTCCATGCGCACCAGCGCCCGACGATTTATCTTACCACTGGGAGTCAGGGGGATCGCGGAGAGGCTGACGAACGCGGCAGGCATCATGTAATCTGGCAACGTTTTCAGCAGATGCGACCTGAGCTCCTCGTTCGGTAGTTGGACGACGTGATCTGAGGTAGTGCCTGTCGCGCGATAAAAAGCGATGAGATTCCGGTCAGCATCCAGACCCTGCGCGATAGCGACTGCCTCCCGTATCTCGGGATGCTGATTGAGCCGAGCTTCGATCTCGCCGAGTTCAATGCGGAAGCCACGGATCTTGACTTGCGTGTCGATTCTGCCCAGATATTGAAGAGTGCCGTCGTCAAGCCAGCGCGCCAAGTCTCCAGTCTTATACATGCGAGTGCCTGGCTGGAACGGATTCGCGACGAATTTCGCCTCTGTCAGGTCAGGACGATTCAGATAACCTCGGGCGAGACCATCGCCAGCTATATGCAGTTCGCCCGATACTCCGATCGGCTGGATCTGGTTGTGCGGATCGAGGATGTAGATCTGGGTGTTTGCGATCGGGCGGCCGATGCTTTGAGGGCCGTTCTTTTTCCTCAAAACGTACGTCGAATACGTAGTATCTTCTGACGGCCCGTACAGATCATAGACTTTCCCGACCGCACTGCTGTTGTAGATCTTATCTACCAGAGCCGGCGACAGCGGCTCTCCCGCCAGATTGATTGTCAGAACCGACTTCGGAATGGCATCCAAGCGCACCAATTCCTCCATCACTGATGGAACGGTGTTGATGAGCGTGACGCATTCTTGATTAGATAACCCTACTAGGCCCAAGGCGTTGGGTACCAGGATGATCGTTCCGCCACTGGCCAGCGTCAGGAAGATTTCGTAGACCGACAGGTCAAAGCATATGGACGTCGCCGCCAGCACGCCAGCCAATTCGTCCTTGCTGTAGACGTCGCGCGCCCAATGCATCAGCGCCACAGGACTATGATGTTCGATCGCCACACCTTTGGGCTCGCCAGTAGAGCCCGATGTGTAGATCACATATGCGAGATGGTGCGGTCTTACCTGCTGCTGTAACTGGACATTCCCCGCTTTCAATTCGGCGACGCGATTGCCGATCTCCGGCCACTGTCGGTCCATTTCGATAAGCTGCGTTTCGCCCGGGGTCAACGCACGCAACTTCTCCCGCAGCTTTTCCTGGGTCAGGACGATCGCTGCCTGGCTGTCTCGAAGCATGAAGGCCAGACGCTCATCCGGATAGCCGGGATCCAGCGGCACGTACGCTCCGCCGGCCTGCAAAATACCCATCAGGCCTACCACCATGTCCAGCGATCGTCCCATACAAAGACCGACCAGACTGCCGGGCTCGACTCCCTGCGACTGCAAATACAACGCGAGATCCTGACTTCTCGTGTAAAGCTGCTGATACGTGAGCTGTTCATTGCCACAGACCACGGCGGTGTTCGCCGCAAGATCCGCCACCCGCTCAATGAACAGCTGATGAAGACATTTGTCCTTCGGGTAGTCGGCGTGGGTATCGTTGAAGTCGACGAGCAGCGTGTGTTTTTCCGTGTCGCTGAGATAGTCCAGCTCGCGGATCTCGGCGGTGGGCGCTGCGGTGATCGCCCGGCATAAGGCCGTGAAATGCTCGGCCATGCGCGCGATCGTCTGTGGCCCGTACAACGCCGTACGGTACCGAATCGACCCGGCCAGCCCCTCCGTGGTTTCGGTGAACTCCACGGTCAGATCAAATTTGCTGACACCAGCGTCCAGAGGATAGAGCTGAATCGACGGATCGACCGCTCCCCTCTCGGTATTCTGCAGAATGACCATCACCTGGAATAAGGGACTGATCGCCAGATTCCGCTGAAGGCGCAGTCTGTCGATCACTTTCTCAAACGGTGCGTCCTGATGCTCGTACGCCTCCAGACAGGTGGCCTTCACCTTCGACAAGAGCGTCGCGAAGGTATCGTTCTCCTCCACCAAGCTTCGCAGCGCCAGTGTGTTGATGAACATCCCGATCAGTCCTTCGGTCTCACCGTACTGACGGTTAGCAATCGGAGTTCCCACACAGAGATCGTTCTGGCCCGTGTAGCGATAAAGCAGGACGTTGAACGCTGCCAGCAGGACCATGTACAGCGTCCCGCCCTGTTGTTCGCCCAGACGTTTGAGCTGCGCAGCCAATTGCCTATCCACGGCAAACGTGTGGCTCCCACCCGCGAACGTTTGAACACTCGGCCGGAGGTAATCGGTCGCCAGATCCAGGCTCTCCGGGACTCCGGCCAGTTTCTGCTGCCAATAGCCGAGTTGCTTCTCGAGGATCCCACCCTCTTCCAGCCAGCGTCGCTGCCAGACGCTGTAGTCCACGTACTGTATCGGCAGCGGCGGCAACTCAGGACGGCGGCCCTGGCGCAAGGCCTCCATGATCACTCCCAGTTCTCTGATCACAACCCCCACCGACCACCCGTCGCTGATGATGTGGTGCATATTGAGCATCAGGATGTGCTCTTGCCCGGAAAGCTTGATTATCTTTCCGCGCAGGAGCGGGCCATTCGCCAAATCAAAGGGCCTCGCCGCATCCGTCTGACACAGTCGTTTGGCCTCGTCCTCGCGCCCCTCGGGGGTTTCGTACTGGCTCAGATCGATGCGCTCGAGCTCGAAGCTCACATCATCCAGGATCCGCTGGTGAGCGCGACCCTCCTGGCTCGGAAAGACCGTGCGCAGATTCTCATGCCGCGCGATGATGATGTTGAACGCTTCTTCCAGCTGGCTGATGTCGACCTCGCCGCTGATCGTGACGGCTCCCGGTACGTTGTAGCCGGCACTGCCCGGCTCGAGCTCGTTCAGGAACCACAATCTCTCCTGCGCAAAGCTCAGCGGGAGCCGCTCGAACAACGCCCGATCCACAGGCTGGATAGGAGGAATCTTGTTCTTCTCCGCCTTTGCGATCGATTGGGCTAATTGTGCGACAGTGCCCTCCTCAAAGAGCGCTTTCAGCGGCATCTCGACATCCAGCTCCGTGCGAATCTT
>DATLVM010000554.1:0-12300 GCA_035577445.1 Pyrinomonadaceae bacterium | reverse complement strand
AAATGCTAATTCAGATTGTGAGCCAACCAAACTTGAGATCGCGTACCTTGTTGCCTGCGACCGCACGGCCCTGGCAACCAGCGCGCAGCCTACTCATTTTTCGCTTGACTCCGACGCCTGCTTCATAGACGCGGTTCTGTAGCTGGCCGACTAGCTTTTCATCAACTCATTTACGATCGCATCGGCGTGATAGACCTTGCGCAGCGCTTCCAACATGCCGCGCACGTCCACCGAAACCGCGCGATTGACTGAGGCGTCGAAATAGAAATCTCCCGGCAGCGATTGAATGTTGCCGTCGAAAATCAACCCGACGATCTCAGCATTCTGGTTGATGACCGGCGAACCCGAGTTGCCGCCGATGATGTCCGCGTCGGAAACGAAGTTCAGCGGCGTCTTCATGTCGACCGAAGCTTTCGCGCGCTCCCAGCTCTCCGGAATGTGATAGGGATACTTGTTTCCATGCTCGGCAGCGTGTTTCCACAATCCGGCAAAGTCGGTGAACGGCGCGTAAGTCTTGCCTTCAGCCTTGTAGCCTTTCACAGTTCCGTACGAAAGTCGCAGAGTAAACGTCGCGTCCGGGTACATGCTCGTGCCCTTGATTTCGAACAGGGCCTTCGCGATCTTCGCGTAGTTCGTCCGCTCAACCGCGATGACTTCCGTCTCGTAACGCTTGCGTGCGGCGCGAGCTTCTTTGTCGATCGATCGCGCGAGCACAATCATCGGATCGGTTGACGACTCGATTGCCTGAACACCGCCGGCGGCAAGCTTCTTGCGCGCTTCGACATCCTTCAAGGTTGTACCCTTCACGAGTTCTTCCGCGCGCGCCTGTGGCGTCTTGCCGGCCAGCACTCGCTTGACGATTTCGTTGTCGGCGCCCATTTCGTCCCGCATCATCGTGAGCCCGTCCGCCAGTTTCAGGATTTCGAAGTCGTCGTAAATCGGCGCCGGCGAATAGAGCCCCTGCTCGAGTGATTCGCGATTCGCGTCAGTGTATTCTGGCAGCCGCTGTGCGTTAGGTTTCGCGCTCTCTTCAGCCATGCGCACCAGCGTGCGGGCCATGCCAAAATAGTCCGAGTTGAATCCCCATTGTGATTCGAGGAAGCGCCGCTCTTTTTCATAAGATGGAAGGTCCTTGCGAGCCTTCGCGATGGCATCCCAGGCTTCGCCGTAAGCTTTTTGCATCTGCGGATTCGCAGCTATGGCGTTGCGCAATTCATCCTCGAATTTCTTTTTTGAAGCAATCACCGACGGATCTTTCAAACCGCCTTTGCCGGGCGCGCCTTCTTCACCGATGTAGGCTTTCAGGCTGTTGTCGATGCCGAATAGATCTTCGTGCGCGCGACGTTCGTTCTCAGCGCTGAGCGAGCTGTATTTCGTGAGCATGTCATGCTGGTGTTTCAGATAGCTCAGCAGCAAAGGAACGCCGAAGTCGCGCAGGTACTCGAGGTGCGCCACGGTATCGAGCCGATTTGTGCGGCCGGGATTGCCCGAGACGAAAACCAGATCGCCTGCGCTCGCCCCCTTCGTGGACCATTTGAAGTAATACTGCGGATGAATCGGCTGATCATTTTCGTAGACACGGAACAGCGCGAGGTCGAGATCGTAGCGCGGATATTCGAAGTTGTCCGGGTCACCGCCCAGGAACGCAATCTCGAATTCCGGCGCGAAGACGAGACGCACGTCGGTGTACTTCTTATAGGTGTAGAGGTTGTACTGGCCGCCTTGATAAAGCGGAATCACGTCGTTGCGCATTCCGTTCTTCTTGCTGGCTTCTTCGGAGATGTTATTGATTTCCGCGTTGCGCGCCGCGGCAGCTTGCGCCGGAGTCATCTCGGGTTTCACCACGCCGGTGACGCGAGCCGTGACGTCCTCGATCCCGACGAGTTGATTCAACTCCAAATCGGGGGCCTTAACTTCTTTGTCGCGCGTCGGAGCATAGAAGCCGTCTTTGATGTAGTCCTTCTCAGGCGTGCTGATCTTCTGCAGGACATCCGAGGCGATGTGATGGTTCGTCATGACCAGCCCATCGGCTGACACGAATGAACCTGACCCGCCACTGTTGAATCGCACCGAACCCAGCTGAACTTTCTTCAGCCATTCGTCGGTGACATCAAAGCCGTATTTCCTCTTAATCTCGGCGCGCGGCAGGTTGTTGAAAGGCCACATGCCTTCGTCTGCGCGCGCAGTGAATTGCAGAGTTTGTAAACTGAACAGCGCGACGACAATTGCGCATATTTGCTTCTTGAATCTCATCTGATTTCCTCTTAAGCCATCTAGTTTTGCGGGAGGGTTGCGCTTGAATAAGTAATGGCTCAGCCAGAACAAGTCAAGCTGAGCCATTGGATGATCGATTTGCGTGATCGTGTTTACTCGCGGGTGCCTCGATCCCGCAAGTTAATGTATTCATCGAGGTTCAAATTCGAATAGCCGCGCTCTTTCATCTTTTGGATATAGGATGCGCTGACGCCGTGATCGCGCAGTCGTATGAGTTGATCGACGGCAATCTTGTCGTAACCGATCCCTTTAAAATCCTTGATGAATTGCGGATTGACTCCGTGATCTCGCAGCGTTCGCAACTGATCCACCGGTAGACGCGCATAACCCAGCGCGTCGAGTTCCTTAATGTAGTCGGTGTTCACGCCATGGTCGCGAAGCGTGACCCATTCGTCAATCGACATCTGCGGATATCCGGCCGCGCTCATTTCGCTGATGAATTCCGGGGTCACACCGTGATCGCGAATGCGAATCAATCCTTCCGGTTCGAGATTACGATAGCCCAGCGCTGCCATTTCGCTGATGAACTTCAAGCTGACGCCGTGATCTCTCATGCGAATCAGATTATCGATGGTCTTTACCTGGTAGCCGTAAGACTTCAGTCCCTGAACATAATCGACACTCACGCCATGGTTCCCCAGGTTGACCAACTGATCGAGATTGGGCCGGTCGTAACCCTGCGCCTTGAGTTCATTGATGAGAGCAAAGCCCGTGTCGCTCATGGCGAGCGACCGCAATTGCTCGTCGGTCGCCTGGCCGAATCCTTGCGCGGTTAGTTCGGCCGCGAATGAACGGTTGGGCGCAAAGGTAAAGTGTCCGGAACCGTTTCCATCCTTGAACCATCCGTCGAAATTGAAAGTGCCCGCGTCGCGTTGCAACTGAAACTGCACGTGCATGCCGCCGGACATTGCTTGCTCGCGGGTCAAGCCATTCAAGCGCGCAGGATCGATCGTGAACCCATGACTGTTCGTGTGATTGCCCTTCGCGTCATGACGCTCATAACGCATTTCGATATGAATCTTTTCTTCGCCTGTGCGGAATTCAATCAACCATTGACCGGTACCGGAATCTTGCGGGTACGAATAAGAAGTCTCGGTTACCGGATAACAAGCCCACAACAACCCGAGCATTCCTAACACCGCGATAAGCCTTAACCGACGATCGTTTATGAGTCGAACGGCGTTCTGGTGCAGGCGTGAAATGTTTTCCATGGCGTCCTCCTGGAGTTGAATTGAATGGCCCTTTGGGAATGCCGCACGACATTCTCGGCCGATTGACGGTTTGTTTTCAAGTAAGTGACAGCAGCGTGGAAAAGGTTGCAGATTTTCGGATTGAATGACAAGCGGTTCGTCATTTACTATTCGCCACTCACGCTTTACGATTCTCGCTTGTAAGTCCCGCTACGAACAGAACTCCGATGGATAATGAGCAGATCGGCAGGCGCTTTAACGATATGGCCTCGCTCATGGAGGTGCGCGGCGAGGATCCGTTTCGCTTGCGTTCGTATCGCATGGCGGCGGAAGCCATCGAGACTTGGCCCACGCCAATGGCTGAGATTGCCAGGAATGAAGGCGTCGCTGGGTTGCAAGAGCTGCCCGGCGTCGGCAAAGCCATCGCCGGAAAAATTGTGGAGCTGATCGAAAAAGGGACCTTCGACGCCTGGGAGCGATTGACGGCGGAAACTCCCGCAACAGTGCTGGACTTGTTGGCTCTGCCCGGCGTTGGCCCGAAGACCGCAGCCCTGCTGCATCAGAAGTTCAAAATCGCTTCGCTTGATGATCTAAGAAAGTTCGCTGCCGGCGGCGGACTTGAAATGGTCGATGGGATAGGCCCAAAGACCGCTGAGCGCATCAAGAGAAATCTCGCTGAACTTTAAAGGCACACCGACCTGAACCTCTACTAAAAAGCAAGACTTTAGAAACCGCGTCGTTGGGATGTGGTCTTGCGCCCCGCGCAACACTGTCCTACAATGCGGGTCACCAGTCACTGCATTAGACGCACGCAGCGTCTCCCCGCAACGATCGGTTTTGAATTAGCAAGCTGCGCCGGCCCGGTCTTCCCGAAGCCAACGCAGAGCCAGTGGATCAGTGAAGGCGAAACCTTTTCGATCTGCGATGAATGCCATGCTCGCCCGGCCGACGAGCCTGAATCACCCTGCTTCGCAGCCGTCGCCATCTGTTTCGCCTGAAACCGGGGGTAATCCAATGAGGTCGTTTCGCCGTGCAGCACGGGTAATGCTGCTCTCTTCCATCGCGGTCATCGCCGCACTCGTCGCGATACGGACGTCAACCGCGCAACCACAGAAACCTGCAGAAAAGGACGCCAAGAAAACCGAGCAGAAGACTGAACCGAAGACCGAACAGAAGGAACTTCTAACTGTTCAGCCCGCCGCTTCGCAGACGCCAACGGACAAATCGCAGCAGCCATCGACAAAGATTGTGCTGCCGCAAGGTGAAGTCGACGAAAAGAATCCGGTAATAACGAACACGGATCTGATCACTTTCAATGTGACGGTTACCGATATCTACGGCCGTTTCGTTTCGGGCTTAGGCAAAACTGCGTTCAATATTTTTGATGATAAGTCGCAGCAGGAGATCACTTTCTTTAGCGATGAAGACGCGCCCGTCTCAGTCGGGGTTTTGTTCGATGTGTCCGGTTCGATGAGCGGCGAGAAGGTTCGACGCGCGCGCGATGCTCTGGCCCACTTCATTCAGACCAGCCACGACCGCGACGAATATTTCCTGATTGGCTTCAACTCGCGCGCTCAGTTGTTGATGGATCGCACGCGCGACGGCAACGCCGTACTCGACAAGCTCACGTTCGTGCAGACGAAAAACAACACGGCGCTCTACGACGCCTGCTATCTCGGCGTCGAGCGCGTGCAGCGAGGCACGCACCCCAAGCGCGCGCTGCTTTTGATCAGCGACGGCCAGGACAATAACTCGCGTTACACCTTCAACGAGCTGCGCCGAGTCCTGAAAGAATCGGATGTGGTGCTTTATGCGATCGGCATTCTCGGCGGCAGCGACGTCGGCAGCGCGCTGGGCATGGAAGGCCAGGGCATCCTGGATGAACTCGCCGGGGTGTCGGGCGGTAAAGCTTTCTACCCGCGCAGCGGCGCTGAGATGGATGACATCTTCGAACAGATCGCGCTCGAGCTTCGTCACCAGTATTCGATTGGCTACAAGCCGGCGAACTTCAACAGCGACGGTAAGTGGCACAAGATCAAAGTGACGGTGCATCCGCCGCGCGGCCTGCCGCGCCTGTTCGTGCGTAGCAAAGAAGGATATTTCGCGATCGCGAATCCGAAGTAGAAGTGGCATAGACTTTAGTCTGTGGTAGCTGCAAAGTGCACAGACTGAAGTCTATGCTACGACTCAGCCAACTTCTCCCCATCTTTTCCGCATCTTTACACGCAAGAACCTGGCTCCCAGCCGCGAAAATCGTTTGACATTGGTTCTTTATTCAGACAAGGTTTAGTTAATGATGTTTCGTCTTAATTCGCTCAAACCGCGCCGCAACTTGTTAGTTTCGCTGGCGATTCTGGCATTTTCGGTTTTCCTGACGGTCGTGGCCGGAACCAGCGCGCAACAGCGTCCCCGCACGACGACCGCGGACACACAGCAGCAGCCGCAGACTCAAGCGACACCGAAGCCGACACCGGTTCCGCAGGGCGGCCCTGGTCGCCGGATCGCGCCGCAACTCGGTGCGCCACCACCACCGCCGGTTTTGAAACCAAAGCCGACGCCGGTTCCCGATCCCAATGCCGCGGAAATTGACGAAGGCAGTCGCCTCGTAATGAACGCGGAACTAGTCACGCTGCACGTGCGCGTCATCGATCGCAACAATCATCCGATCAATCGATTGGGCAAAGACGAATTCAAGATTCTTGAGGACGGCGTGCCGCAGCCGATCTTTTCCTTCACGGAAGAAGAAGTGCCGGTCATTTACGGCCTGGCGGTTGATACCTCGGGTTCATTGCGCCCGCAGTTCACTCAAGTGCTGGACGCAGCCAAGACGATCATCAACAGCAACAAGAAGGGCGACGAAACTTTTCTTGAGCGGTTCATCAGCAGCGACAAGATTGAAACGATCCAGGACTTCACGCCGAGCAAGGACGCTTTGATGGATGGGCTCGATACGCTCTACATCGAAGGCGGACAGACGGCAGTCATCGATGGCGTTTTTCTAGCGGCTGAACATGTCGCTGATTACAAAAAAGGCGGCGACGACGATAAGCGACGACGCGCTTTGATCGTAGTAACTGATGGCGAGGATCGCGCGAGTTACTATCCAGAGGCACAGCTCTTTCAGGCGTTGCGTGAAGAAGATGTGCAGATTTTTGTGATCGGTTTCGTCAACGAGCTGGATGCCGACAAAGGCTTGATTCGCAAAAGCCCGCGCGACAAAGCTGTGAGCTTGCTGAATAGACTGGCCAGCGAAACCGGCGGGCGCGCTTTCTTTCCGCAATCGATTTCCGAGCTGCCGCGGATTGCCAACGAGATTGTTCGCGACCTGCGCACGCAATACGTCATCAGCTATGACCCCACGAACAAGGCCCATGACGGAACGTATCGTTCAATCAAGGTGACCGTGGCCCAGCCGGCCGGAAATGAGAAACGAATTGCGTTGACGCGGTCGGGAAGAACTGCCGGAACGGGTACCACGGCCGCCAAGCCGACGACGAAAACTCAGCCGGCGAACAACACGCAGCGACGGCCGAATCAGCCATAATCAAAAATCAACCGAGATGCCGAGCTGCACGCCCACGCGCGGGCTCGCGGCGTAGCGCCCGCCAACAATCCCAAAATCAAAGGTCATCTTTTTCGACAGAGCGTAGTTGCCGCCAACCATTGTCTGAAGTTGACCTTTGCCCAATTGCAGATTGCGCGTGACCGCGCCGGTAACTTCGACGCCCAAATCCAACTTTGGCGTGAATTGTTTTACCAGCGAAGCCGCGCCGGTCAGGACCAATCCGCGGCTCTTCAAACCGATTACACCCGTCGTTTCATTTCCGGAAAACAGCAGACCGCCATTCAGGCGCAGCTTGGTGTTCTTCGTCAGCGACTTTTGCAGGACGTTGTTGACATAAAAGTCCGCCAGCCCGGAACCGAGCTGTCGATTCACGTCACCCGTTGGCATTTCCAGATTAAACGTCACGGCGAGCGCCGGCCGCCACGACCCCTCACGCTCCAGCAGGTAGTTGTACTTGAAAGATAGATTCACATCGCCGAGTCCGGTCGGACGGCGAAACGGCGCTGAGCGATCGTTCACGATTGTGAGTACCGGCGCTTCGATGCCAACTTCAAAGTTCTTGAAGAGCCCGTAATCGAGTTCAGCATCCGCAGTATTCTGTTTCAGGTTCGGAAATGAAGCGCGGGGTAACACATCGAATTCGTTGCTGAACTCGAAGTGAAATTTGTGTCGCGGCGTGACGTCGGTGTCATCGGTGACAAAGGGCTGCTGTGCGAAAGCGGATCCAGAGCAAAGCACTATCGCCAACATCAGCAGGAAGAAACGCTGCTGACGTACGAACCTGAGCGTGATTGAAACAGGATGAGAAAACCGCATTGCGAACTAGACGAATTCGGTCGATCAGCTTTGCGGGTTGTTTTGAGCGTCAATCGCTCCCTGCAATGTCTTGAGCGCGCTGTTGAGATGGTCCATTTGCGCATCGCGCTCGCGCTGCTTACGAATCAATTCTTCCAGCATTAGCTCGCTCTTGAGGTTCACTTTGAAATCCTGCTCAGCGGCGAGACGATCTTTTTCCGCCGCGCGGTTCTGCGACATCATGATGATTGGCGCCTGCAAAGCGGCGGTCATCGACAGCATCAGGTTAAGCAAAATGTAGGGATACGGATCGAACTGCGCGCCTTCTTCGCCGCGCCCATAGTGGACCAGCACAAAGGTATTAAACGCCATCCAGCTAACCAGGAAGCTTAAATAAATGATGATGAACGTCCACGAACCGCCGAACGAGGCCACCTTATCGGCGATGCGCTGCCCGATAGTAGACTTGGCTTCCATCTCGACGTTGATATTGCGGGCAGCACGTTGGGAAACGAGTTGATTTGTCTGGCGCATGCGCGCGGCGATCTCGCAAATCACATCAATCGAGGCATCCGGATGCTCGAGCAGAAACTGTTGAAAGTCATCGCTGCTCAGGCGATGTAAATGAATGTCAGTGATGGCCGTGGCGCTGCTCGATCTCTCGCCGCGATCCAGCACAGCGAGTTCGCCAAAGAAATCACCCGGCTTCAGTTCGGCTAACGTTACGTCTTTTACATCTTCGTCGTAGACCCAGATGCGCACCCGTCCTTCTTCCAAAATGTAGAGCGCGTCGCCGCGGTCGTGTTCGTTGAAGATCGTTTCGCCGGCCGGATAATTAACCTGATCGATTTCCTCGGCCAACTTTTCGAGTTCGTGCGGCTCGAGTCTTTTGAACAGCGGAACGCGAGAGAGGCTGAGGGCTTCTTCGCTGAGGTTCGTCATGTCTGCAGGCATGTGATCAGTCCTTTTTCATTGATATGAGAACTATCTGTATCAAGAGCTCTCGATTCGCTCGAGGAGCTGTTCGGTAATGGCAAACGGATCGGTGGCCGGTTCGTGCTGGCTCGCATTCTCAACCGTTTGCACCAGCTTTATGACGGCCGAACCAAGCTCCGCATCGCCCGAATTCACTTCGATGCAATCGGGTGAATCAAACGGGGTGATGAACAGGTAACGCGGGACATTCTTTTTGCTTATCGGTGACGCGGGCCCCAGAATCAACAGGTTATTATTGAAACGGGCATAGCGATGCGCAGAGCCGGCCTGGCGCTCCCAATGCAATTCGCCGCTGGCGGTCTGCGCATCAAGTTTGAGGATTAGTTGGCGCAGCCGTTCAGTGGTGGCAGGATTACGATCCATAGAAGCATCCGTCATTCGTGGTTGATCGGGCGGGGAGATTAGCATTTTTATTCGCTGATCGAAAGAGTTTCGTTGCTGCGAGCCTTGCCGATCCGTCGCCGGTTTGTGTTAAGCTGCGCAAGCCTACAAAAAAAATATTCAGAATTGAGCCGGAGGTAAATATGGCCGACGAAGAGAAATGCAAAAACCCACCGTGCACCTGTAAGCCGCAGGAAGGTGGAAAATATTGTAGTGCTTCGTGCGAAGGCGCAGGCAAAACAATCGAGTTGGATTGTGACTGCAGCCACGAAGAGTGTCAGGGTAATTTCTAAGAAAGCACTAGATGCGGAAACCCGACCGTTAGGGAGGGTGCACGGTTCACGAGATCAAGTGCACACCTCCCAAACGGTTGGGTTTCTGCATTAGCGACGATGTTTGGCGATAACTGTCGACAGGTGTTGAGCCATCGCTGGATCGATTGCCTGAAGTTTCTGCTTCTGCTCTTCCGCGTTCTTCAGATCTCCCAGTATCAGAAAACTTACCGCAGAGTTGTAATAGAACGAAGGGTCGTTTGGATTGAGGTTGATCGCCTTCTGATGAAACGGCAGTGCTTCGCGCGCGCGCCCGGATTTCGATAACGTCACCGCGAGGCTGTCGTAAGCCAGGGCGAAGTCGGGATGATCACGAATCAGAATTCGATAGACGAACTCGGCGTACTTCAGTTGACCAAGTTTGTCGTAGGTCACGCCCATGTTGTAGCGGGCCTTGACGTAAGTGCCATCGAGAGACACCGCTTGCTGAAACGCGCCGAGCGCCGATTGATATTGCTTCAACTCGCCCAGCGCTTCCCCGAGGTTGTTCTGCGCTTCGGCTGAACTGGGATCCAGCGACAGCGATGCGCGGAATGATTTCGCTGCCTCTGCGAACTTTCCGGTCGCCATGTAGATGTTGCCGGCGTTGACCAGCGCTGCGGCTGCGATCTTTGGCGAGCCTTTGGCTATGACGCCGATGGTTTCATAGGCCTTGATGGCGTCGTCATAACGCCCCTGCTGCTGGGCGACCTGTGCGACGCGCGTCAGGCGCTGCGCTTCCTTGACGGGGTCGGTAATAGCTTGTGAGTAAGCTGTTATACTGAAGGCCAGCAACAGACTACCGATGATTGCAACTTTGTTCATAGGGACTCAGGCCTTTTGATAGCACCCTCTTTTATTAACAAACGGGTAATCGCGAGAAAAATTCTGGGAATTTTTCGCCATTGATTGTATTAATGTAACCGTTAACCCTAGTTTTGCTGTACCGCGACTCACAAGGAGGCCTTGAATGTTCAGACCTTTTCTCTTGCTCCTGGTAGCGATGATGTTTGCTCCTGCCGCATTTGCGCAGAACAATGACTACTCACATTACGAATTTTACGTCGGCTATGCCTATGAACGCGCCGAGAATAACGCGGCGACATTCGACCGCAACGGCAAGACGAAATTCAACGGCAACACGGTGCTGTTCGACGACAAACGTGAGAACTACAATGGCTTTCACGCTGAGTTCAATCAGAACATCACGCGCCACGTTGGTATCGTGACGAGCTTCACTGGCACGTATAACAACAACGGCTATCTCGATTTGCGATCGGGCCGCACGTTTGCTGCGCGAGCACAGCGATACGATCTAATGATCGGGCCGCGCTACAACTTCCGCGGTGAAGCTGTGACGCCGTTCGTGGAAGCGATGGCGGGCGTGACCCACATGCGCGTGAACTTCGACGACGGGCTGACGAATCGGACGAAAGCTGACACGGCATTCGCGATGGCTTTCGGTGGCGGCTTGGACGTTCACGCCGGAGAGCACATCGACGTGCGAGTGATTCAGGTCGACTACGTGCCGACGTTCTTCAACAGCTCGCGCCAGGACAACATTCGCGCGACGGCTGGGATCAAGATTAAGTAGGCAAGCGCAAGAACGCGCGCTCAAGGCAGGAACGGGAATCGAGCTCCGGCTCGGTTCCCTTTTGTGCGTTTTGGGGATTGGTTACCGCGGCTATTTAGCGAGCTTGAGAAACTTCGCAGCCAATTTCGGACCGACGCCTTCGTCTTCGTGCTTGAAGAAAATGAAAGCGTCGCTCCAATTCTGATTCTGCACGCGCTTCATCCATTCCTTCAGATCCTTCGCTTCGTAGCTGGTCTTTCGCAGCCGCAGATATCCCCAAGCGGCCGTGCTGATGATGTCGTCGAGCGGCTTCTCGTCTGTGTCTGAAACAACCAACGCGCAATTCTTCGCGTGCAACGCTGCGAACGTGTCATCTTCGAACCACGATTCGTGACGAAACTCGAAAGCGCAGCGGATTGTCTCCGGCAGGCAACCGAGAAACTCGCGCAACCGTTCAAGGTCCTTCTTCGAATTCGGCGGAAGCTGAAACAGAACCACGCCGAGTCGATCGCCCAGCAGCGATGCGGTGTCGAGCAGATACTTGGTTTCCTCTGAGCAGTTCTTCAGCCGCTTAATGTGCGTGATGCGTTGGGTGGCCTTGATCGAGAAGCGGAAACTTTCCGGGACTTGTTCCTTCCAATTTTCGATCATCGAAACCTGAGGCAGGCGATAGAAAGTGTTGTTGATTTCAACCGCGGGCAGACGGCGCGAGTAATAGGCGAGCATCTCTTTCGCCGGAAAATCCTCCGGATAAAAGTTACCCTTCCATTCTTTGTAGCTGTAGCCGCTGGTGCCGACGTGGAGGTTCATTGGGATGCGGTGCGACGCGCTATTCGTTTTGATCAGGAATCAACCCGGCAAGTCTTGAAAGAAGATCTGGGAGATCCTTTTTTAACGGATTGCCACAGTTCATGCAGATTGATGTCACCGTAACGGTGTGCCAAAACAAGCCGGATACCCTTAATCTCTTTCCAAGGTATCTCGGGATGAGCCGACTGAAATGTTTCGGAGACGCGCCCAGCGGCTTCGCCGAGAACTTCAAGTCGCCGCTCGACAGCTGAGTGCATCATTCGATCTACGCAGAATTCGTCATAGGTGGCGGCACCGACGAATTCAACACAATCACGTGCTGCCTCACGCATATCCCACAGATAGGCGGCATCGCGCTTTTCAGGCTGCATAAATGATCTTACGCGTGGTCAGGATCTCGTGGCG
>DATLVM010000553.1:0-22171 GCA_035577445.1 Pyrinomonadaceae bacterium | reverse complement strand
ATGTTGGTGGCCCACCCGCGCGCAAAGCCCAAAAAGAATCGTTGCTCAGGCGTGAAGCCGTCGATATTCACCCGCGGTTTGCCTTCCATCGCTTTCTGAAAAGCGGCATACGCGACCACCAGACCGCCCAGATCGGCGATTGATTCGCCCTGGACCAGCGAGCCGTTTTCATTCAGGCCTTTCTCGACTTCAAACGAATTGAATTGATTGACGATGCAGCCGGCCCGCTCTTTGAAGGCTTTCAGGTCTTCGTCGCTCCACCAGTTAACTAGATTACCTGACGGATCATACTTCGCGCCTTGATCGTCGAAGCCATGCGTCATCTCGTGACCAATGACCGAACCCATTCCGCCATAGTTCAAAGCGTCGTCAGCCGTCGGATCGAACCAAGGCGGTTGCAGGATGCCCGCCGGAAAAACGATCTCATTGTTCTGCGGATTGTAGTAAGCGTTGACCGTCGGCGGCGTCATGACCCACTCCATGCGATCGACGGGTTTGCCGACCTTGGCCCAATCGCGATCTTCATTGAACTTGCTGACGCGAAAACGGTTCGTTTGGTAGGAACCGCGATCGACTGTCAGCGCTGAATAATCGCGCCATTTATCGGGATAACCGATCTTGTTCAGGAACGCTTCGAGCTTAACGATGGCCCGTTTACGAGTCACATCGCTCATCCAGCTCAGCGTGGAAATATCGCTCTTCAGCGCAGCTTCGAGATTGCGAACCATCGTCAGGGCGCGCTCTTTGGCCGCCGGCGGAAAGGCCTTCTGCACATAGACCGCGCCCAGGGCTTCACCAATCGCGCCGTCGGTCGCCGCGACGCAACGCTTCCAACGCGGCAGGTTTTCCGTCGATCCCTGCAACACCGTGCCTTTGAAATGAAAATCCTCGTCGACGAACTTCGAAGACAACGCTGCAGCGGCCCGATTGATAATGTTCCAGCGCAGGTAAGTCTTCCAGTCATCGATCGACGTCGCCGTCAATTCGGTATTCATCACTTTGAAAAAGTCCGGCGTGGCCACGTTGACGTCGGCCTTTGAGTGAGCGACGGTCTGGAAGTAGCCCATCCAATCAAATGCCGGCGCGGTGTCCTTCACCGCAGTCATCGCCATCCGGTGATAAAGCTTTTCCGGATCGCGCAGCTCAACCGGAAGCTTGGACCCTCCGGCCAGTTTGGTTTCGAGCGTCATCACTGCCTGCGCTTCGCTGGCGGCTTTCGCCGCGTCGTCGCCCATCAGCTCAAACATCTTCGCGACGTGCTTGACGAATTCGTCGCGGATCGTCTTTGAACGAGCGTCATCTTTCAGATAGTAATCCCGCGTCGGCAGACTGAGCCCGCCCTGAAAAATGCCGATGATCGTTTCCGAAGCGTTTTTGAAATCGCGGTTCGATCCTGAGCCGAACAAAGCGTTGTAGCCAAGGCTGTGCAAGTGTGCGATTTCGGCTTGCAACGATTTTTGATCATTGACCTTGTTGATTAAGTCGAGTTCAGCCTGGATCGGCTTAAGGCCCTCAGCCTCGACCTTCGCTTCATCCATGCAGCTCGCGTAGTAATCGCCCACCTTCTGTTCGTTGCTGCCCTTCTTCGCGGCAGTGTTCTTCGCGGCTGCTTCCAGAATCTCGTGCAACACGTCGCGGTTCTTTTCGTTCAGCACGTTTCCCACGCCCCACGCTGGGTAAGCGGCCGGAATGGGATTAGCTTTGAGCCATCCACCATTCGCGTATTGATAAAAGTCGTTGCACGCCGAGGCGCTGGTGTCCATGCCCGCGACGTCAAAGTGCGCTGATTGACCGACAATCGCGGTGACGCTGAAGGCGACGACCAGCGATAACGAAACGATTGCTTTAAGACCTCTCATGCTTATCTCCTGAATTGGTTTTTTGACGGCCGGGATATTGATTGAAGATACGACTCTACAGTCTTCGGACGCTCGATGCCAAGCGCGGCTAATCTTACGGACAGGAGAATGGTGACAGCTTCGCTTTGCCTTTTGCCCAACGACCTACAAACTTGACGCACTGAACTGTGGCACATACCGTCTCAGGCACCGTGAGCGAGAATCGGCAGATCCAAACTCGTTGTTGCATTGCCGGCGGTGGGCCGGCGGGAATGATGCTCGGATTTCTGCTGGCGCGCGCAGGGGTCGATGTAGTGGTGCTGGAGAAGCATGCGGATTTTCTCCGCGACTTCCGTGGTGACACCATTCATCCTTCGACGCTCGAAGTCATTTACGAGCTGGGCCTGATTGAAGAATTTCTCAAACGGCCGCACCAGGAGATTAGACAGTTCAGCGCGCAAATTGGCGACGAGATGATTCCCGTGGCCGACCTCACTCACTTGCCCACGCATTGTCAGTTCCTGGGGTTCATGCCGCAGTGGGACTTTCTCGATTTCATCGCCGCCCAAGCACGCGCCTATCCCGCTTTCAAACTGATCATGCGAGCGGAAGTTGCCGACCTGATTGTCGAAGGCAACACGATCGCAGGCGTGAAAGTTAAGACGCCTGACGGCGATATCGAAGTGCGCGCGACTTTGGTGGTTGGTTGCGACGGCCGCAAGTCGATTGTGCGCGAACTGGCGGACTTGAAAGTCGAGAGTTTGGGTGCGCCGATCGATGTGCTTTGGTTTCGCCTCACGCGCAAGCCGAGCGATCCGACCCAGGTGCTGGGCCGGTTCGTTCCCGGCAAAGTCATGGTGATGCTCAACCGCGACGAATACTGGCAGTGCGCCTTCGTGATTCGCAAGGGTGCTTTCGATGAGATAAAACACCTCGGCCTCGAAGCGTTTCGCTCGGACATCGCATCCATCGCCCCCTTCTTAAAGGATCGACTTCACGAACTGACGGATTGGGAGCCGATCAAATTGCTGACTGTCTTGGTCGATCGTTTGCGTAAGTGGTATCGCCCGGGGCTGCTCTGCATCGGCGACGCGGCGCATGCGATGTCGCCGGTGGGTGGGGTCGGAATCAATCTAGCGATTCAGGATGCAGTCGCGACCTCAAACATTCTCGCGCGGCCTTTGGCTGCGAACTATGTCTCGTTAAGTCATCTGCAGAAGGTGCAGTGGCGTCGCGAGTTTCCCACGCGCGTCACGCAAAGAGCTCAGGTGATCGTGCAGGAAAAAATTCTGAGCACAGTGCTGGGAACTCGACAGAACTTTCGCCCGCCCTGGTTCATTCGGCTGTTCAAAACATTTCCGATGTTGAGAAGAATACCGGCGCGGTTGATCGGACTGGGTGTGCGGCCGGAGCATGTAAAGACGCCTGACGTTTATCCGCAGATTACGCAGATTAGAAGCAACAAAGAATTGGCCACAAAAAGGCACAGAAGGCACAAAACATAATCAGTAACAGCATCACTCAGTCTATCGCTTGCGTGAATGCTCGTTTTTCTTTTGAGCCTTTTTGTGGCTATCTATCTGCGTAATCTGCGTAATCTGTGGATGATTACGAGAGCATCTTCTCGATCACACCATAACTCGCTTGCAAAGCCTCATTGAGTTTTTCGGGTTGGCTGCCGCCGCCTTCGGCCATGTCGGCTTTGCCGCCGCCCTTGCCACCGATGATTGGTGCGAGTTCCTTAATGACCTGACCCGCGGGGACTTTCTTCGTGAGGTCGTCAGATGTGCGCACGATTAGCGAAGCCTTACCATCATTGGCGCGCCCGATTACCACCACGCCTGATTTGATGCGCGCCAGCAGAGTGTCTGAAAGCTGTCGCATGCCTGCCGCATCCAGGCCGCTGGCTTCTTTCGCCAACACCTTCACGCCGGCAACATCACGAGCTTCGTCACCGTTGGAAGCTGCGCCGCCGATCGCGCCGCTGGCGATCTTTAGTTTTAGTTCTTCCGCTTCGCGTCGAACTTTCTTCAGCTCGTCCTGCAGCTTTCCGATAACGTTCGGAAGCTCCGCGCGCGACGTGCGCAGGTTAGCAACGGCTGATTCGATCAACATTTCGTCTTCGCGGAATCGTTCGTAAGCATCGATGCCGGTAATCGCGCGAATGCGACGCACGCCGGAAGCAATTGATTCGTCGCTAGTGATTTTGAAGACGCCGATGTCACCGGTCGCGCGTACGTGCGTGCCGCCGCACAACTCTTTCGAAAAGCCCGGCACCGTCAGCACACGCATCATGCCGGAATACTTTTCACCGAACAGCGCCATCGCGCCGGATTTCATCGCGTCTTCGACCGGCATGACATCCGTATCGACTTTCACGTTGCGCAGCACCTGCTCGTTAACGAGCCGCTCGACTTCCTTCATCTCTTCTTCAGTCATCGGCTGGTAATGCGTGAAGTCGAAGCGCAGATAGTTCGGCGCGACGATGGAACCGGCCTGCTTCACATGCGAGCCGAGGACTTCGCGCAAGGCCGCATGCACGAGGTGCGTGGCCGTGTGATTGCGCCGCGTAGCATCACGCGTCTCGACATCGACTTCGGCAGTGACAGTGTCGCCGACTTTGATTGTGCCTTTTTCGATCCTGATCTTGTGAATTATCACGCCCTGCACCGGCGAATAAGTGTCGGCGACGCGTGCAATACCTGCGATGTCGTTGTCATGAGCCGGCGACTTTACGATCGTTCCAACATCACCAACTTGCCCACCGCTTTCCGCATAGTAAGGAGTCTGATCGAGCACGACGCCGCCATCGTCGCCTTCCTTCAATTCCGAAACTTCTTCGTCGCCGCGAATGAGTGACAGCACCTTGGCATCATCAACTCGCGTTGTTTCGTATCCGCGGAAGAGCGATTGAACTCGACTGGCTACGTCCGCATAAATTGGCTTGGTCTTGGTCTTCTGTTCAGTTTTTCCAATCGAACTTCCCTGCTGAAGTTCCTGCAGCGCAGCGTCGAATTTCTGAAGAAATTCATCTTCGCTGATTTGTATACGATGCTCTTCCAAGCTGATTCGAATCAAGTCGCGTGGCGTCCCAAACGTATCGTAGAGCTTTGCAAGCGCTGTCCAATCCTTGTCTGTTAGATTTTCGTATTGCTCAGGGTTTTCAAAGAGAGCCTTGCTCGTACGCCTGTTCGCATGAAACTGATCCAGTCTCATCAAACCCACAGTTAGCGTTGTGGCAAATCGTTCCTCTTCCAGCTTTACCATTCGAACGATGAATTCTCGCTGCGCTTCTAGCTCTGGATATGCTTCGCCCATCTGATCGATGACGAAGTTGACTACTTTGTTGAAAAAAAGTCCTTCATGCCACGCAGCATGCGCTAGTAACACATGTCGCCCTTGATAAATCGCGCGGCGCATGATCTTGCGCAGAACGTAATTGCGCCCTTCGTTCGCCGGCAGAATGCCGTCGGCGATCGAGAACGCGGTCGCGCGCGCATGATCGGCAATCACGCGACAGGCAAACTGTTCTTGTTCATCTAACTTCTCGTACACGCTCATAAGTTCTTACTTCTGTCTTAGTATCGCAATGACCGCGTCGGCAATTTTCCCGGCTACACTGTCGCTCAAGATTCCCACTCGCCGATTTATCAAACTCTCGTGACCCGTAAAAATCTTATTTGGGCGGGCAAAGCTTCTTTGACGCAAAGAACCTGTCACAAAATCCGCGTCTTTGATTTCGATTGCCCTTTCGTCAATTTTCGCGTTACTGGTAATTTGGCACAAAAACCAATCTTGCGAACTGGCTTGCGCTAAGACAACCGCCGGTCGAAGTTTAGAGTTCGATAAGTCGGAAAAGGGAAAGTCGACTAGCACGACGGAAGCTCTGCCAAATGTTGCCACGCTCTTTTCTCCTCCGGGGTATTCCAATCTTCGGCCAGCGATTTCTCGCTCAACAAAGCCGTTTCGGAAACTTCAATCTTTGGCTCTTCGTCCAAAATCGTAACTAAAGCACGACGGCTTTTCTCCAACTTCACATTCTCATGCAGAATGATTCGGCCGTGTGTATCGATCGTTGCTTCAAGTGTCTGACTCATCTTTGCGACTCTCCTTGCGCCAGCTGCGCCGTAAACTCTACAACGGGGTGGATCAGATCAGTTTCGTAATTCGACTTCACGCCTTGCAGCACTACTGCCAGACGCTCGAGGCCCATGCCAGTGTCGACTGAAGGAGCGGGCAAAGGTGTGAGCGTGTACTTTCCCTTTTGAACTTCCGGTTTACCAGCGCCGAACGTAGCGACTCCCATTCGGTTGTATTGCATGAACACCAAATTCCAAATCTCAGTAATCGTGTCGCCCGGACCGTTAACGTTCGCTGCACAGTTCTCGGCGTCGTTCGGATCGTCGCCCATGTAGTAATGAATCTCGCTACAAGGTCCGCATGGGCCCGTCTCGCCCATCTGCCAAAAATTATCTTTGCGGCCAAAGCGCAGAATTCTTTCTTTCGGCGCGCCCACCGCTTCCCAAAACTTCTCAGCATCTTCGTCGGGGCCAACTTCTTCATCACCTTCAAAGACTGAAAACCACATGCGCGCGGGATCAAGTTTGTATTCATTGACCAAAAGGTCCCAAGCAAACTTGATCGCGTCTTCTTTGAAGTAATCGCCGAACGAAAAATTGCCGAGCATCTCGAAAAAGGTCTGGTGCCGGGCGGTCTTGCCAACTTCGTCGAGGTCGTTGTGCTTGCCGCCGGCGCGCAGACATTTCTGCGACGAGCAGGCGCGCACGTAATCGCGCTTTTCGTGCCCGAGAAACACGTCTTTGAATTGATTCATGCCCGCGTTGGTGAAGAGCAGCGTCGGATCGTTGGCGGGCAACAGCGGGCTGGAGCGCACACGCGTATGGCCGTGCCGCTCAAAGTATTCCAGAAATTTTTCGCGAATTTCGTTACCTGTCATTGTCAGTGGTCAGTGGTCAGTGGTCAGTGGTCAGTTGTCAGTTGCCAACTACTCCAACGGACAACTGACGACGGACTACTGACAAATTTCAGTTTAGCATGCGTAAGTTTGTTACAGAACCGCGAACGGTAGTGAGCGGGTCAGAGACACACTTCGCGATGAGCACGCACTTTATCCCGCTCGCTACCGCTCGCGGTTCCGTAACTGTTGGCGCGCTCACGAGTTGAGTCAAACCTCATCTTGGGAGATTATCGATTCGTGACTCGCCCGATTCATGTTTACGTTATCGCCATTACCCTCGCGTTCACGTTCTTTAGTGCATGTAACGAAACGCCGCAACGTCCCGCGGCAAAATTCACAGGGCGATTACTTTTGCTGTCTGGATCCGGCGCGAGTGGCGCGGATTTGATGGAACTCACGCCGGCTGCCGGCGGCAAGTCATACAACCTTTCAACGATTACCAGTGGCGTCACTGAGGCGACGGCCAACGCGGATCAAACGGAAATTCTTTACACGACGAAGAGTGAGATCGGGATGCGCGACCTGCACAGCGGCGCGACTAAATCCATCATCAAAGGCCAGGGTTATTGTCTGGCGTGGTCGCCTGACGCGAAGAGGTTTAGCTATAAAGAAAGGCAGGGGAGCTCAGCGAAGCTTTACGTTTCGGATCTGGAAGGCAAGACGAAACTAGTTTGGGAAGACTCGTCAGGGATCGAACATGCGGACGCGCAGTACTGCGCTCAATGGGTGGGAACCGATCGATTGGTTTTCGATCGCTTTGTCGGGATGGCCCCGAAGCAGACACCCAGTGAGGGCCTCAAGCCGAACACCACCACGGTGGCAATGGTCGGCGACTCAGTCAAATTCGTCGACGGGGAACGCAAGTGGTCGATCCAGAGTGCCTGCCCGTCCGGCAATGTCCTCGTATCGCCGGCGGATCAAGCGCAACCAATTCTGGTCGCCAAGACGACCGATAATTTTGCCAAGCTCAACCCGACGCCCGCCTCATCAGAAGGTCGCTTCATTGGCTTCGCGGCCAAGAGTTGCGTGCCCTTTCTTATCTCGCAATCGTTAAGCACCACCACCGATTTGTTTTCGTTGAATCCGACCAACTGGCAGCGGTTGAGAACGACGACGATCACTGACACGTTTTCGCTGAGCGCAAAATTCCTGATCAAGTCCTCGGCCAAATTAATGGTCGCGGGAGATGCTCCGGACAAGTTGTTGCTGATTGATACTGAGAGCGGCGATGTGACGCCGTTGACGATCGCTGGAAACGCAAAACCAATTTCGCCAGTGCCGATCGTTTGGATTGAGAATTAGGGAAATGGCCACTGATGAACACTGATTCACACAGATACATGAATGCCTTGACCGAGTTGTTTTTTTGATCTGTGTTATCCGGGTTCATCGGTGGCTGGATCAGCTTGCCTCGCCAGCGCGCGCACCTTCTCGCTCACTAACTCAAACTCAAATCCCTGGCGCAGCAGGTGATCGAAAAGCTTCTTTGCGTCTTCGCGCGAATTCGGTTTACCTCGCAGCCGAACGCGTTTGGCAATCGCGCGATCGATTAAGTCTTCTTCCGGCGTTGATTCGAAAACTTCGTCCAGCGCAGCTTCGGCTGTTTGCTTGTCGACCTTCTTCAACCACAAATCGCGCTGCAGGCGGCGACGACCGATTGGTCTTTCGCGCAGGCGCAAGCTGGCGTAGGTCTGGGCGAACTTCGCATCGTCGAGGTAGCCGTACTCGCTCAGGCGCGCGATCACTTCTTCGACGTTTGATTTCGTCGCGCCACGGCCGTTCATGAGCTTTTCGCGAAGCTCTTCAACAGAACGCTGCCTGGCCGCGAGCAACTTCGCGGCGCGCTGAAAGACCAACTGCCGGGCCTTGGCCGGATCGATGGGAGCCGTTGATGGCGACTCTGGTTTGTTCTTTCTCTTGGAGCTATTAAACCTACTGCGCATGTGATCAATGTTCGTCCCGTTAGGGACGAAATCTTTATAGCCCGCACGGTCCTTTTTTCCAACAGAGCCCCGCAGGCGCGACACCGCCTTCCGCGCCTCTGGCGCTAAACGAAAGACGAAGAGCGTGTGTTCTACAAATATTTCGTCCCTACGGGACTAGTAATTTCGCGCCCGCTCTTGAGTCAATCGCCAATCGCCAATCAAAACCCTAGAATGCTTTTCAATGAACGGCGTGCTGTTGATCGATAAACCCGCAGGCATGACGTCGCACGATGTCGTCGCGCGCATACGCAAGATCATCGGCGAACGCAGAGTCGGTCACACCGGCACGCTGGATCCATTTGCGACGGGACTATTGGTGCTGCTCATTGGCCGGGCGACGAGGTTGGCGCAATTCCTCAGCGGCGCAGAAAAGGAATACGAAGGCCTGATCCGCCTTGGATATGCAACCGACACCGGCGACATGACCGGAGTGCGGATCGAATCAGGATCTCACGCCCAGACGCGGAGCGCGCAAAGCTTGCGCCCAGATGAGATTCAAGCCGCGATGGCTTCGCTGAAGGGCGAAATCGAACAGGTGCCGCCGATGTACTCGGCCAAAAAGGTACAGGGGAAGAAGCTGTATGAGTTCGCCCGCGCAGGGCAGCAAGTCGAACGCCAACCGGTACGCGTGACGATTCGTGAGTTTGAAATGTTGTCGCCTGCTGACGAATTACTTCGCGCGAATGATGACGGCTCAGTCGACCTGCGCGTTCGTGTCGTGTGCTCGGCCGGCACTTACATCAGAACGCTGGCCGAAGATTTGGGCCAGAAGCTTGGTATCGGAAGTCATCTAGCGGAACTGCGAAGAACCCGCGCCGGCTTGTTCCAAATTGACGAGGCGCTAACGTTTGAGAGGCTCGCGGAAGTTTGCAAACTAGAAATGCTCGACGATGCATTAGTTTCGCCGTACCGCGCTCTGTCGCATCTTCCCGTGATTGAGTTAGACACCGAGCAGGCGCGCCAAACCAGGCACGGCCTCGGTTTAGAACTTGCACACGACGGGCCGCAAACACTAACTGACGGCGACGCAATTCGCTTGAGTTTGAATAATGAACTGATCGCCGTGGGAAGATTTGACGCGAGCGAAGGTGCAGTTCATCCGGCCGTCGTGCTGGTAACCGAGTGAACGTGCCTCTCATTCACACCTCGCTTCAGCGAGGTAACAACCTGCCGCGAAAAAATTCTTACTCAGCCGTTTCAACGGTATTGACATCCTTGACTCATCAAGTTACCTGGCCCTTTCCGGTGCAAGCGGGAGCTGCGGAGCAGCGGTAGGAGCTAAGCCCAAGGCGTGGCTCTGCGAGCCTTGGGTGGTGGTGGTCGTTGGTTATCTCAGAGCCGCGAAGCGGCGACAGAGAGTTAACAGGCAGGCTGATTCATTTGGTGCCTTCGCCCCTTGCGGGGCTCAATCGTTCTAGTTAGGTCGTTAACACCAAGGCTCGCGGAGCCTCGCCTTCGGCTTGGTTATGAACGCTGCTGACGCAGCTTCAGCTCTAATTCGAGTGACCGCGACTAGTTGGTCGATAGCTGAGTCAAATATATCAATACCCTTGAAGAGGGTTTGGTGATTCGCACGCGCGAGACACCTCGCTGAAGCGGAGGCGTGAATGTGACGGCCTCGCCCGGCGCTTTCGATCTCTAAGTCAGCGAGTTAATATTCCTTCGTTCCCCCATGAAAAAACGTTACCTACTTGCGGGACTTTCCGGCGTCGTGGCCGGCGCGGTCGCCACCAAACTACTCACGCGGCCGACGGACGTAAGTTGGTCGGACAGCCTCGACTTCATTTACAACCCTGAATACTCTTGGTTCACGCGCGTGAACGGCGTGCGCATTCATTATCAGGAAGCCGGCGACGAGGAAGCTCCGCCGATAATCCTGATTCATGGCTTCATCTCTTCAAATCTCGTTTGGAGTCATGTGCTGAAGCCGCTGGCCCAGAAAGGTTTTCGCGCGATCGCTCCTGACTTGCCCGGTTATGGTTACTCGGAAAAGCCACGCGACGCTGAATACACGATCAACGAACAAGCACGCTCTGTGATTGGCTTGATGGACCGGCTGGGGATTCGGAAAGCGATGATCGCCGGGGCGTCTTACGGCGGAGCAGTCGCTGCGACGATGGCCCTCGATTATCCCGAGCGCGTGGAAAAACTGATTCTGGTGGGCGCGGTCACGAACGACGAGGTTAAGAAAAAGTTTTTGATGCGCGTGACCGTTCTGCCCCTCATCGGCGATATCGCGACCCCGCTGTTCCTGGGATCGCGCTGGATTCTGCGCAAGCGCATGGAAGACATGTACCGGCGGATGCAGCGACCAATCAACGAAAAGATGGTGGCGTCACGTCACCATTTGCTTGAGACGGCGAACGCGCATCGCGCGATGATTCGGACTGCGCGTCGTTGGGTCGCAAACCGGATCGGCCGCGAGGCTTCACTGATCCGCCAGCCCACGATGCTGGTTTGGGGGGACCATGACGATCACATTCCGCTCGATGACGCTTTCAGGCTGCGTGATGCGATGCCCAACGCGAAGCTGATCATCTTCCGCAACTGCGGGCACCTGCCGCCCGCTGAGCAGCCCGAAAAATTCGTGGAAGCAGTCGCGGAATTCTGCGGGTAAAGTCTCGGCGAAGCTTTCAGTGACCGGCAACTTCGCACCACCGGCCTGAAACTATGCGTCAGAGGTCTGGAACTTCCCACCACGGTCGTGCAAGTTCCCACCAACACTCTGTAAATAACCAAGTTGGACCTGCAATTGTCCATCGAGGCTTTGCGACCGACCACCAAGGCTCTGCAACTTCGCAACATTAGGCTGAAATTGCCCGTCAGAAGTGTGAAATTACTGAACATCAGGCTGAAATTGCCCGTGCCGAGCGTGAAACTTCACAACATTGGCCTGCAACTTCGCAACATTAGGCTGAAATTGCCCGTCCCGAGGCTGGAAATCTTCGCCATAGAGGCCGAATTGTTCGACTTTTAATGAAAACGCCCTGAAATTCGCTCGGTTTCGGCTACACCGCTCGGATCGAATCACGCCATCTTCAATGCTTTGCCCACCGAAGGGTCTCGCCGCACGCGCCAGATTTTTGAATCGAGGTAGTAGTGAATGAAGGCGTAACCCCAGAGGAACGCAATGCCGAGTTGAATCGGAACCGACAAAGCTGCGGGTGAATCGCCGGTGTGAAGATTCAGATAAGCGAGATACTGCCGCGGCCCCTGATAGATCACGCCAAACAGAATCCCGAAAGCGATGTAGTAGATCAAGCGGCGACTGATGAACGCCGCCGGACCGTAATCCGGTACGCACGCCTCCGGCGTGCTGGCCGCAGGGTTCGGCACGCGGGACGCGTGCGCACCGTATTTCTGGTTATGAAACCAAATCAGCCGGTGATACTGCAGGTTGTGATAGATCGTGAGAATTGCTACGAGCGCGATCGGCTTCGCCGGCATCGGCGTCAACAAAACAATCCAATGCATCGGAATCGCTGCGGCGAGCAAGAGGTACTTCGGGCCATTGAGTGGCTGGCGCAGAATCGCGCGTTGAATCTGCCGTACTAACCAGCCGATTCCCAACACGATCGTTCCGATCAGCAACAGCAAAGCAACCAGGTTCACACCGCCCCGCAGAGCGGGCGGCACCCGAGCCATCGCCGCCGGATCGTTGGCGATGAACGCAACAAACGGATAGTTGAAAGCGAATAGCAGCAGCAATCGATCGAGAGCATTATCAATCGGCGCGAGATCATTATTCTTCTTTTTGTAGAGCACCATGAAGCCGTAGTGTTGCTTCACCAGGTGGTAATAGGCCCACAGCGCGGCGATGAAAAAGAAAGTGAATCCCGCGCCGAGCAGAACCATCGCCGGGCCAATAATGAAAAAAACCAACGAGCCCAACATCAGGCGCTTACGCGTTTTCCATTCGGATTTATCGAAATAAGTTCGGGAGAGAGTGCCGAAGACATGCGGCGCGTCGATCAGGATCGCCCAGCCGACCACCATTGGAATCAGCGGCAGAACGCCGGTGACGTAGGGAATTAGAAGCAGGTAGCTCGACGCGACCGATCCGATAAACCAGATTAGATCTTCGCGGGCGCTGATGATCCAGCGCAGGGAAATTGCTCGCGGTCGAGCCTGTTCGGCGATGACTTCAATTACCGCAGACATCGATTTTTTCTGTAGCCCAGCTGTTTACGGCTGGGTACGGATTGTTGCGTGGAATTTTCAACGCCCATTTATGGGCTTACGATCGCGCGATCAAAGCCCCTGAAGGGGCTAACTTGGTACCGGACCTTTCAGGTTTCCCAGGCGTAAACGCCTGGGCTACAGAAAAACACTAACCTTCCCGCAAATCTCTGCCCGTCATCTCTTGCGGCTTTTCAAGTCCCAACAGCCCGAGCATCGTCGGCGCGACATCTTCCAAAGCACCTTCGCCTCGCAACTTCACGCCAATCGAATCTTCGTCGATTAGATGAAACGGTACGGGATTGGTCGTGTGCGCCGTGTGCGGCTCGCCGGTTTTCGGATCAATCATCAGCTCAGCGTTGCCATGATCGGCGGTAATCAAAGTCGTTCCTTTCGCGGACGCAACGGCTTTAGTAATCCAGCCCAGACACGTATCGACGTACTGACACGCTTCGATTGTTTTGTCGAGCTTGCCCGTGTGGCCGACCATGTCAGAGTTCGCAAAGTTGACAATGAACACATCCGCTTCGCGAGCTTCAATCGCACGCAGAAACTTGTCGGTAATTTTGAACGCTGACATCTCTGGCATCAGATCGTAAGTCGCGACTTTCGGCGAAGGCACCAGCAGTCGCTTCTCGAACGGGAACCCGCGCTCCGTGCCGCCGTTGAAGAAGTAGGTTACGTGCGCGTACTTTTCCGTTTCTGCCAAGCGAAGGTTAGTTACTTCCAAGCCGGCAAACACCTCGGCCAAAATGTTGCGCGGCAGTTCCGGCGGAAACGCGACGGGCAACGGATAAGTCTTGTCGTAAACGGCAAAACAAACAAAGTGAGTGTGCGGTCGATTCGGCGTAGGAAATTCATCGAAGCCCGGTACCGCAATCGCGCTCGTGATTTGCCGCGCGCGGTCAGCGCGAAAGTTGAAGAAGATGACTGAGTCGCCATCCTGAATCGTTCCGAGCGGCCCGCCGTCTTCACGCGTCAACACGATGGGTTCGACAAACTCGTCAGTAACACCTCGCTCATAACTCTGCTTGATCGCCGCGACCGGATCCGTGGCGCGCTCGCCTTCGCCGTTCACCAGCATTTTGTACGCGCGTTCGATTCGGTCCCAACGCTTATCGCGATCCATCGCGTAATAGCGACCGCATAGCGAAGCGATTTCGCCGACGCCGATCTCCGCGCATTTCTCCTGCATCATCGCAACGTATTTGTAAGCAGATTCCGGCGGAGTGTCGCGGCCATCAAGGAAACAATGCACATAGACGCGACGCACTCCATGATCTTTCGCCATGCGCAGCAGCGCGTAAGCATGCTCCTGCGATGAATGCACCATCCCGTCAGAGACGAGGCCCATGAGGTGCAACGCGCGATCGTGCTTGACGGCGTTGTCCGTCGCAGCTGTCAGCACCAGATTGTGAAAGAACTCGCCGGAAGTGATGGCGTGATTGATGCGCTCGACATCCGTGCGCACGACGCGGCCCGTCCCAAGGCAAAGATGACCGACGTTGGAATTCCCCATCACTCCATGCGGCAGGCCGACGCATTCACCCGAAGCTTGAATCAATGTGTGCGGATATTTTTCGAGAAGTTCGCGATAGTAAGGCATCTCGGCTTGCGCGATGGCGTTGCCTTCACGCTCAGCGCGATAGCCGAAGCCATCGAGGACGATCAATGCGAGCGGGGTTTTAGCCAGCATGGGCTTCAATTCATTTCAGTTCCCTCTCCCCTTGGGAGAGGGTTAGGGTGAGGGCTTAGTGCAATGAAACAACCCTCTCCACCCTTTTGTTCACTAGCCTCGCACGATAGAAGATGGTAAGAGAAAAGGGTAAACCGTCTGGTTCTCGCTAAGCCCTCACCCCGGCCCTCTCCCAAAGGGAGAGGGAGCCGATATCAAATACTATCCCGCTCGCTACCGCAGGCGGTTCTGACCCTATCTCCAATAATCCGGGCTCTCCTGCATTTTCGGATCGAAGCGTTCCATCCAACGCTCGGGCTTATTTAGCGGTATGAATCCAAACTTCTCGTACAACCCGTGCGCATCTTTGGTTGAGAGCACCCACCGGCGAAAGCCCTGCAACTGCGGATGAGCGATGATGACTTCCATCAGCCACTTCGACAAACCGCGGCCACGATGTTCCGGCAAAATGAATACGTCAGCCACCCAGGCGAAGGTCCCGTAATCCGTCACGATGCGCGCGAAGCCAACCTGCTCATGGCCCTGGTAGATTCCGAAAGGCAGAGAGTTTTCAATTGAGCGCTGCACCACATCGCGCGCGCGACCTTTGCCCCAGTATGACTCATTGCTGATGTAGTCGTGAATCAGACCGAGATCGAGGCGTGCACGATCGGTGCTGATTGAGTACTCGTCGCGCTGCCAGGTGTCTGACTCCCTCTCCCCCTGGGAGAGGGAACTTCATTTCGGCGAGATATCGCTACGCAAATAAAACAACAAATCAGTCGATGGCGGATCAATCCCAAGCTGGCGAATCATTCCGACTACCTGGCCACGGTGCATGGTCGCGTGATTCGCAACATGTCGCATTTGATCGACGAGCAGCATCGAACTGGGATCGCCGCTGAGAAGCTTGAAAGGAACATCGGCGGCAAGCCGGGCCTCGTCCAAGCCGGAGATAAATTGCGCGCGACGAACCATCACATCACCCCAACGATCGTAGAGCGTCGCCAGATCGCCGCATGACTCGGGCGTCCACATCGACCAGGCTTCAGCTTTCGCCGGCGAGCGGTCATGCCAGCGCTCGAGCCAAATCCATTCCGCGCCAGCCATATGCGTGAGCGTGCCGAGAATTGAGCCATGGCTGATGCCGAAATCACGCTGCAACTGCTCGTCAGTGAGATTGTCGGCCGCGTCCATGGCCAGGTTGTTGGCCCACTCGGTGTAATCAAAAAGGTGTCTGATGTCTTGGAGGTTCATCTTTGTAACGCAAGCTTTAGCTTGCGGATGTTTGGTAAAAGAATCGCAAACTAAAGTTTGCGTTACTTCGTCTGACCAAACGCATCTCGCCCCAGGTACTGCGCCGCATCGCCCAACTCTTCCTCGATGCGCAGCAGTTGATTGTATTTCGCGATGCGATCGGAGCGCGAAATCGATCCCGTTTTGATCTGCCCCGCATTCGTGGCCACCGCGAGATCGGCAATGAATGCGTCTTCCGTCTCGCCGGAGCGATGTGAAATTACTGCCGTGCGGCCATTTGATTTCGCGAGCTGAATACAATCAAGGGTCTCAGTCAGCGTGCCGATTTGATTGACTTTGATCAAGATCGAATTCGCTACACCCAGGTCAATTCCCTTCTGCAGGAACTTGGTATTCGTAACAAACAGATCGTCGCCGACGAGTTGAATGCGATTGCCGAGTTCGCCGGTCATCGCCTTCCAGCCGTCCCAATCATTCTCAGCCATGCCGTCTTCGATCGAAATGATCGGATACTTATCCACCCAATCTTTCCAGAACGAAACCATCTCGGCGCTGGAAAGTTTGCGTCCGTCAGATTTCTTGAAGACGTAAGACTCACCATCAAAAAATTCCGACGCTGCAGGATCTAATGCGAACAAGACATCGTCGCCGGTCTTGTAGCCTGACAAATGAATCGCTTCGAGAATCGTTTCAATCGCTTCCTCGTTCGATTTTAGATTCGGAGCGAAACCACCCTCGTCTCCAACGGCGGTTCCATAACCTTTCTTCTTCAAAACCGACTTGAGCGCGTGAAAAATCTCTGCGCCCATGCGCAACGCTTCACTGAAACTTGGCGCGCCAATGGGAACGATCATGAACTCCTGAAAATCGACGTTGTTGTCGGCATGTGCGCCGCCATTGAAGATGTTCATCATCGGCACCGGCAGAGTGTGGGCGCCTTCACCGCCGAGATATCGATACAGCGGCTGCTTGTGTTGATTTGCCGCAGCCCGCGCGTTCGCCATCGAAACCGACAGCAGGGCATTCGCCCCGAGATTCGACTTGTTCGGCGTGCCATCAAGCTGGATCAATTTCTGATCGATGCCTCGTTGATCGCGCGCATCCATGCCTTTCAGCTCGCGCGCGATCACATCATTGACGTTGGTGACCGCTTTCAGCACTCCCTTGCCGCCATAACGCGCTCGGTCCCCATCGCGCAGCTCAACGGCTTCGTGTTCTCCGGTCGATGCGCCGGACGGAACCGCCGCGCGACCGCGCTCGCCGGTCACCAGAACGACATCCGCTTCAACAGTTGGATTGCCACGCGAGTCGAGAATCTCGCGGGCATGGATTCGATCAATTTGGCTCATTGGAATTGGTTGAGACTGTACCATCGAAAGTGTCAGAACCGCGAGCGGTAGCGACCGGATCAAAGTGCGTCCTTCCGAGCAACTGAGTTAATGTTTTTCTCAAAGTTGCGCGATGATCCGGTCGCTACCGCTCGCGGTTCTGACGCTTACTATATTTCTGATAGACTCGCCGCGCTTTGACAGCCGAGATACAAAAATCGCTCGTTGAATTCCGTGATGTCAGCTTCGCGGTCAATCCCGACACGTCGGGACCGATCATCGATGATTTGAACTTTACTGTCGCCGCCGGTGAAACGCTCGTGTTGCTCGGCGAATCTGGCTGCGGCAAAACGACGACCCTGCGATTAGTCAATCGGCTGCTGAAGCCAACAGCCGGACAGGTCCTGGTTGAAGGCAAATCAACCACCGAGTGGGATGTCATACGTTTGCGGCGGCGAACGGGATATGTGATTCAGGACGCCGGACTGTTTCCGCATTTCACGGTTGCCGAAAACGTTGCGCTCGTACCGTCACTCGAAAATTGGCCCGAAGAAAAAACCCGAGCGCGAGTTGAAGAACTGCTGTCGCTGGTGGGATTGGAGCCGGCCAGATTCGCTGATCGATATCCACGCGAACTTTCCGGCGGCCAACGACAACGCGTCGGAGTCGCGCGCGCATTGGCCGCAGATCCGCCATTGCTTTTGATGGACGAGCCGTTCGGGGCCCTGGATCCTCTGACTCGCGCATCGTTACAGAAAGAGTTCGCGCAGTTGAAATCCAGTTTAGGCAAAACCGTAATCTTCGTGACGCATGATGTACGCGAAGCTTTGCTGCTTGGGTCGCGCATCGCTTTGATGGACAAGGGCAAGATCGTTCTGTTGGAAACGCCGGACGGATTTGTGAAGTCTGACAATGCGCTAGCGAAGTCTTATTTAGAAACGCTCGAGACTGATTTGGTTCTCGCTCCGTAGGAGCGAAATATTTGTAGAACCGGGCCGGCCCCCAAAAGATTCCTCTCAGCGAGGAGCGCTCACGCTCCTCGCTGAGAGAAGGAATCAATATCAAACGCTGGTTCTATAAATATTTCGTCCCTAACGGGACCTAAGAACGCTTCTTTTTAGACGACCGACATGACCGAGTTCTTGCAGTCCAACTGGTCAGACATCCTGGCGCACATCGCGCAGCACGTCTGGCTGGTGTTCATCTCGATTGCCATCGCAGCGGTGATCGCGCTGCCGGTCGGCGTTCTCATCACACGTAAGAAAAGCCTGCGTAGTCCGATCCTGGGAATCGCAAACGTGATGCAGACGATCCCCAGCCTCGCGCTTTTCGGTTTTCTGATCCCACTCCCATTCATCGGCGGCATCGGGCCGCGCACGGCAATCGTAGCGTTGGTTTTCTACGCGCTACTTCCCATCATTCGCAACACAGTCACGGGAATTCTCGGCGTTGATTCGTCTGTACGCGAAGCTGCAGTGGCGATGGGCATGACTGATCGTCAGGTCCTCTTTAAAGTCGAACTGCCGCTGGCGATGAGTGTCATTCTCACCGGTGTGCGCGTCGCGGTAGTCATCACGATTGGTGTCGCAATCATTGCCGCGGAAGTAGGCGCCGGCGGCTTGGGCGAATACATCTTTCGCGGGCTGCGCTTGAATGACAATCACCTGCTGCTGGCTGGCGCGGTGCCGTCAGCAGCGATGGCCTTGCTCGCGGATTTCGGTTTCAGCGTTTTCGAAAAACAGTTCGACACGACGGCCAAGCGCAGTCGATTGTCGATGCGATCACTGGGCGCGGCGCTCGCTGTCGTGATTGTCTTAATGATCGGTTTTGTGAGCTGGCGAGCGATTAGGAACCGTTCGCAAGGGTCATCCACGCGCGGACACGTCACAGTTGGCTCGAAAGACTTCACCGAATCGATCCTGCTCGCGGAGATCGTCGCGCAGATGCTTGAGGCACAGAATGTCGAAGTCGATCGCAAGTTCGATCTCGGCGGGAATCTGGCGCACTCCGCCATACTTTCTGGGCAGATCGATCTCTATCCTGAATACACGGGCACGGCGTTTACAGCGATTCTTCATCATCAATCGGTTTCCGATCCCAAAGCGGTCTACGATCAGGTGCAGCGGGAATACTCAAGTCAGTTCAATCTTTCGGTCAGCCATCCGTTAGGCTTCGACAACACATTCGCGATCCTGGTCCGCGGTGAAGACGCACGTCGATACAACTTGAAAACGATTTCTGACGCCGCGAAATATGCGCCGACATGGCAGGCGGGCTTCGGACACGATTTCATGAATCGCCAGGATGGCTATCCGGGATTCTCGCGAACTTATGGTTTGCGGTTTGCCGGCGTCAGCGACATGTCGCTCGACTTGACCTACACAGCGCTCGCCTCGCACAAGGTCGATATGATTGCCGGGAATTCGACGGACGGGCGAATCGCCGCACTAGATTTGGTCCAACTCGAAGATGACAAGCATTACTTCCCGCCGTATGAGGCGGTGTTCGTCGTCCGCAGTCAAAGCATGGCTATTTCCTACTCGACATCGGACACGATCACGTTTCCTGTTTCAGCGGCGCTCAACAAACTAGCCGGCGCAATCTCGACCGATGAAATGCGCAAGCTGAATTACGAAGTTGACGGCGCGAAGCGAGATAAGAAAATCGTGGTGCATGAATGGCTGGTTAAGAAAGGATTCGTTCAGTAGATGAAGGTCCTCGTTACGGGAGGCGCAGGCTACATCGGAAGTGTCGTTACCGAAGAGCTGCTGAGCGACCGTCATGACGTCACGGTTGTCGATAATCTCACCAAGGGATACCGTGCCGCAGTCGATCCGCGCGCGAAATTCATCGAAGGTGACATCGGCGATGCCGCTCTCGTTATCCATACGCTCAAAGAAAACAAGATCGAAGCCGTCATACATATGGCCGCGGATTCGCTCGTCGGTGAATCAGTCCAGAATCCGGCGAAGTATTACCAGAACAATGTTGTGAACGGTTTGAAGCTGCTCGATGCGATGCGCGACTGCGGCGTTCGCAAACTTGTTTTCTCGTCAACTGCGGCCGTTTATGGCGAGCAAGAGAAGCAACCGATCGAAGAGACGGATCGAACGGAGCCAACCAATCCTTACGGCGAAACGAAACTGACTTTTGAGCAATCGTTACCAAAGTACGAAAGCGATTTGGGATTGCGCTACGCAAGCTTGCGCTACTTCAACGCGGCGGGCGCAACGAACCAATTCGGCGAGTGGCACGATCCAGAGACACATCTGATTCCGTTAGTGCTGCACGTGGCGAACGGCACCCGTCCTGAGGTTCAGATCTTCGGCGACGATTATCCGACGCGCGACGGCACCTGCGTGCGCGATTATGTTCACGTCATCGATCTCGCGCGCGCACACATTCTCGCGCTGAACATCCTTGATGAACGCAGCGCGTTCTATAACCTCGGGTGTGGCGGTGACGGCTACACAGTCAACGAAGTGATTGACACCGCGCGTGAAGTTACCGGTCGCGAGATCAAGACGAGGGTAGCGCCGCGGCGCGCGGGAGATCCCGCGGTGCTGATCGCCAGCTCAGACAAGATCAAGCGAGAACTCGGTTGGAAACCTCAGTTTCAAGACTTGCGTTTGATTGTCCAGTCGGCGTGGGATTGGCTCTCGGCACATCCTCGCGGATACGAAGGATGACCTCGTGACGACAGTCACCTTGCGGCCCACATCCACCTAATCTTCTCGCGCGCATTGGAGTACAATCTGAGCTCGTAATCATCATTGATTCGGAAAGTACCCTCAGACAATGTCAGCACAAGTAAAACCAAATACGCGCGTCGAAACCGATTCGATGGGCGAAATCGAAGTCTCGGCGGATCGCTATTGGGGCGCGCAAACAGAGCGTAGCTTGCTTCACTTCAACATCGGCTTTGACGTGATGCCCCGCGAGATGATTCGCGCCTTCGGCACTCTCAAGAAAGCGTGCGCGCTGGTGAATCACGATCTCGGCAAACTTTCTGCAGACAAACTGAAGCTGATCGTGCAGGCCTGCGACGAAGTAATCGAAGGCAAGCTGGACGCGCATTTTCCGCTGCGCATTTGGCAGACCGGCAGCGGCACGCAGACCAACATGAACGCCAACGAAGTGATTTCGAATCGCGCGATCGAGATCGCCGGCGGCGTCATGGGATCGAAGAAACCGATTCACCCGAATGACGACGTGAACATGTCGCAATCGTCGAACGACACTTTTCCAGCGGCGATGCACATCGCGGCCGCGGAGCGAATGAACGCATTAATCCCGCGCGTTCAGGAAGTAGAAAGTGCCATCGAAGCGAAGGCCGAAGAATTCAAAGACGTCGTCAAGATCGGCCGCACGCATTTGCAAGACGCGACGCCTTTGACAGTCGGTCAGGAGATGTCCGGCTGGGCCAGCCTGCTCGAGCGCGATATCGATCGCATGAATGCAACGCTGCCGGGTCTTTATGATCTGGCGATTGGCGGAACGGCGGTCGGCACGGGCTTGAATGCGCATCCGGAATTCGCTGAACGCGCGGCGAAGAAGATCGCGGAACTCACCGGCCTGCCATTCAAGTCTCATCCAAACAAGTTCGCTGCATTGTCTTCGCATGACGAGCTTGTTTTCTGTAGCGGCGGATTAAAGACCCTGGCAGATTCGCTGATGAAGATCGCCAACGACATTCGCTGGCTGGCGTCGGGCCCGCGTTGCGGTTTGGGCGAATTGGTCATTCCGGAAAACGAACCTGGTTCATCAATCATGCCGGGCAAAGTCAATCCGACGCAGAGTGAAGCGATGACGATGGTGGCCGTACAGGTTATGGGCAACGACGCAGCGATTGGTTTCGCCGGTTCGCAGGGCAATTTTGAGTTGAATGTCTTCAAGCCGGTGATGATTCACAACCTGCTGCATTCGATTCG
>DATLVM010000552.1:0-4300 GCA_035577445.1 Pyrinomonadaceae bacterium | reverse complement strand
CGGCGACGTATTCCACTTTTGGATTGCCGGGAGGCGACTCGAAGGCAAGCTCGTTGTACAAGTCCTTGTAGTAATAAGACGAAACAACAGCAATAACGAAAGAACAAATTGCCGAAATGATCCATGCGTTCCTATGTTTCTTTTTCGCGAGTGACGAAATCAGCAGGAGCACAATCAACGCGAAGAAGGAGCTAATCCCAACTGCGTAACGAGCATCAGCCGCTAATGGCGGCGCTACCCCAACAAGGAAGCCGCCAAACGCAGAAAACAATACGCCAACTACTTCTATTCCCTTGATGAGCAAGGTCTGATTCATATCGCAACAGGGCTTCTATTTCACAGTGAGTTCGATGTAACGATTCAGGTACAGTTCTTGACACTGTTCGTTAGTAACCAGTTCTTTCGAGGGGTCTTTTGCGGCCCAAAAACAGTAGTCAGCTTCGTACACATTTCCTTTGGCGAGTGCGTCAGGTTTGTCCGTTGACAACATGCCAAACGATCCTAACGTCTCCGGATCTCTCGATAATTTAGCGATGTACCAAATCCTAAGATTGGGAATTAGTTGGCCGTCTCGAACTGTCTTCACGGTTACTTCGACGCTATTCCAGTTTGGGGAGGGATCGCCCGGTGCCGCGACTTCTTTAAACGATTTACTTTTTTGGATTAAGTTCAATTCAATTTCCGTAATCTTTTCCTTTTCATTCTGATCAAACTTGGCTTTATCGAGCGTTTTAGGACCAATGATACTATTCAGCAATCGCGTCTCAGCCAATAGTTCGCATAACACTGTTTTTGGTACCGGCCGACCGTATCGTTCGCGAAACTGTCTTGCAATTTCATCAAGAATTTCTGAGATATGTTTGAGTGACTTCACCAATACGTCCCTCGTTAATGGCTCACTAAATTTTTCAGGACCAAACTTTGAGACCGTATCAACCGACCGCAGTAGGGTCTGTACATCTCGGCCAAATTCTTGTTTTCGTTCACGTTCTACCGTGACCAGCACCTGGAATCCATTCGCGAATACGGCCCGTAACTTTGCCCCACCATCAACCTTCGGAATTCGTATAGTAGATATTCTTAGATTTCGGAGATCGCTAATTTCTGGATTCAATTTGTAGACCAGGCTGAAAGCTTCCACGTCCGGAAAAAAATTCGCCGCCAATAGAAGTTCGTTTATTGTTTTGCCATTTACCGCAGTGCTTTGACTTGATAGCTGAACAGCCTCCTCCGGCCAGTCGCCTCTCTCAAGGTTATCAGGCCGCTGAAGAGTCAGCGTCACCGCGAGGTTATCCAGTTGAAATTGCCGATACTTCTCTAGCGGCCGGGCCGATCCGGGAATGATAGCGAAAATAAGTGTTAACGAAGCGAGGCCACTGAAGATGTGGGACTTCATAGCGAAACCTCTCCGGTCTAAGCCCGTCTTAGTTGGCTAACTGCGGTAAGTTGAGTATCCGGCTAGGTACTTTATTAAAAAGTGGCAATAAAAGTAAAGGCAATTTGGATGTCTGAATGTTGTGTTGCTCGCGGACTATTCATTCAGCCAGTCCCAAATTTGACTTGATACATGGGTCGGTGAGTGAGCTTAACAAATCCGCGTGATCAGCAAAATAGGTCGATGTTCATACGTAGTTCAATCCGTCGTCAGTATCACCCTTGGAGGCTAACATTCATGAAAAGAGAGTTCGCGGGACGTTTGCGTGACGGTGTTAAAGTCTCTCTGACTTTTTGAAAATTGAGTCTGAGAATTACTGAGTGAAATGGAGCGGGCGACGGGAATCGAACCCGTATTACCAACTTGGGAAGCTGACACTCTACCATTGAGTTACGCCCGCTCGATGGTTGCGACGAAAGAATGAAACAGCCGCAGCATGCCTGTCAACTATCAGTTCTCTTTCGAAGCAAACTACCCCGCGCTTTTAACTTGCGAAAGAAAGCTAGATCAATCGTCTCCTCGACCTCAGACAATTCGCGCGAACCAATGATCACCGAGCGGCGTTGCAGGTGCCGGCGATCTCGTGCGCGACCTGAGCGGCGATCATTCCATCGCCGCCCAGAATTAAGAAAGTCTCACCATTCATTGGATTGTATTACCCGAAATGTGATTTGGTTGGAGCTGGTTTTGGAGCGAGTCAGAAATCCAGAGCTCTCGCTTTGGATCAGTGAAAATAATCTGCCGGCTCAATCTCGACCGCATCAGGCAAATCGTAAACGTCGATACACGCGAGCGAGTTAGCCTTCCCGGTCGACTCAACTTTCAATTCCTGGCAACGCCGGCAGCCGCATGGATAGTCTCCTCGCCTGGTCGATCTATCGCCAGCCATTCTCACGATCACTTCAGTTTGGTACGGCACGTTGAATAGGCTTCCCGCCTGCTCTCCCCTGCTGGTTCTTTCATCCAATTGTCCTGGCATCATCCCTCTCATTCGGTCGGTCTTCGGTAGCTCAGACTGACTCATGATTGGATTCAGCAACAGCCGTGCCTACAAAAACCAAAACCTGCGGGCAAGGTTTTGTCGGCTTTAATTAGGAATTCTAATGCGGATCTGAGGTTGGGAGATTGGATGAAAAGAGTAACTAGAATTTTTCGCACATCAACGCGGATTTTCCCGCGTCGCTTTGAGAATGAGATCGGCCACTTCACGAACGGCGCCAAAACCACCTGCTGCCCGAGTCACATAATGCGCAACCTGCTTCGCCTCTTCAGCAGCATCAGCGACGGCGCAGGCTAAGCCGACTCGTTGCATTATACCGACATCCGGAATGTCGTCGCCGACATAGGCGCACTCATCTTCGATAATCGAAGCAGCCTTCAGAATTTCATTGAGCACCGCCACCTTATCGTGAATTCCCTGGCGCACGAACGTCATTTCGAGATCGCGCGCGCGGCGTGCAAGCATGTTTGACGTGCGGCCAGAGATCACGCCCGTATCGATGCCCGCCGCGTGCAACAGCTTGACTCCCAGCCCATCGCGAGCATGAAAGCCCTTCTGCTCGTCGCCGTCCGGCGTGAACCAAATCCGTCCGTCCGTCATGACGCCATCGCAGTCCATCAGCAACAGCTTGATGCGTCGCGCGCGACGAGTAACTTCGTCAATTTCGATTTTGGGGTTTCGAGTCTCGGACATCTTAAGGAAAAATCAATCACCAGCTACCGCAGATGCTTCCGACTTCACGCGCGAGTTGATCAGGTGGGCCATGTAACCGGCGCCGAATCCATTGTCGATGTTGACGACCGCAATTCCCGGAGCGCAGGCGTTCAGCATCGTCATCAAGGCCGCCGTTCCGCCCAAACCCGTTCCGTATCCGACGCTGGTTGGCACGGCGATAACGGGCGCAGCGACCAGTCCGCCGACCAGCGTCGGCAGGGCGCCATCCATTCCCGCCACAACGATGATTACGTTGGCCGAATTCAGGGCATCGCGCGCCGCCAGCAAACGATGCACGCCCGCGACGCCGACGTCGTAGAGACGCTCGACGCAACTGCCCAACGCCGCTGCGGTCACCGCAGCCTCCTCCGCAACTGCCACGTCCGCAGTTCCCGCGCAAACGACCAACACCGAAGTCTCAGTCGGTTGATGACCATTTACGCCGAGTTGGATTATCCGCGCATCGGCAAAATATTTTGCCGCGGGCAGGCGAGCTGCGACCGCTTCATAGACTTCGCTACTTGCCCGAGTCGCGAGAATGGGCGAGTGCTTCTGCTCGAGCTTCTGCATGATCTCGACGATGTGATCGACACGCTTGCCCTCGCAGAAAACAACTTCGGGAAAACCTTTGCGCAGTGCTCGATGATGATCCAAACGAGCAAAGCCGAGATCCTCATACGGCAAGTTACGTAAACGCTCGACCGCGCTTTCAAGAGTGCAATCGCCGCTGCGGACTTGCGTTAGTAGCTCACGAAGTAATTCAGCTTGCATGGTCTGGTCGTGTGTTAGTGTCAGAACCGCGAACGGTAGTGAGCGGATCAAGAGCGAACGTTTGCCTTGATCCGGTCGCTGCCGCTCCCGGTTCTGACACAGACGTCTCTTGGTAACCTTCAGGGTCAACCTCGACGTTCGCAAAACCCAGCCCGCTAAGATGCGGCCTGATCTCACTTAAGTGCTCCCGCAGCAACGAAAAGTCGCGAGGCTCGACCTCGATGCGCGCGGTTTCGCCATGATGACGCACGCGAACCTGACGCACGCCGAATTTGCGAATGAAACTTTCCGCGCGATCGACTTGCGTCAACGATTGCAAAGTTATCGGCGTGCCGTGCGGGATGCGCGATGACAGACATGCGAGCGCGGGTTTGTCCCAC
>DATLVM010000551.1:0-19592 GCA_035577445.1 Pyrinomonadaceae bacterium | reverse complement strand
CAGCCACCAATTGAGACCTTTGTTCTCGAGCAAACTTTTCACGCTCCCGCCGGACAATCTCCTGGCGCCGCAATTCCGTTCTCTTTCCTTCATAAACGCCCGAATACTCTCCCCCTTTCCGAAAGAAATCAGCTGCGATCTGTAGAAAGAAATTTTTTAGGATGTCGCGAAATTGTCGGTAAGCAGTATTTTGAATAAATCCCTCGCGACCTGCCTTTTCCGTTAAGTTAGGATTGGAAGTTCCGCTGATCTCCACGTAGCCAAACATCCGTCTATAGGAGAAATAGTAATATCCGGCACCGCGGGTTCGTCGTTGCTCCAGTTCTAAGAAGTCGTAATCACTACGACCGTAGGGAAGTACGCGGATGCCGTTCTTGTAAATGTAGAGGCCACCAAGCTTGTCGAGCTTGCGAGTTATGTGAGCGTAAGCATCGCGAGGCAGCAAACTCTCTTTTGGATCACCCTGTACGTAGGCGAGGTTTAAGCGGAAAGGTCCACACTCCGTTTTTCGTTTTTTTGCGTCCCCCCAAGTAACAGTGTGTCGAACCGGATTCTGTTCATAAATCGTTACCTTGCCTGAAAATTGACCGTATTCATTGAACTGACCTTCAAAATGATGGTCTGCGGTTTTGAACTCTTCCGGCGTAAAGAAATTGACAGGATTGATTCGATCCTCGAACGTCTCAGGCGTGTTGTGATCGCGGAAGCTCGTTTTTATTCTGGGAGGCCGTTCCTTCGCCATCGTGTTGGAAAAGCCAATGAGAGTCGAGGTTATATCGCCTTCCATGTCCAAAATCAGCGAGCGACGAGTAGGCAATATGAGAAAGTGAGTGCCATGACCAGCGCCGGTAAGTGACGGGCTACCCATCTGCGACAAGTAATGATCAATATTCTGAGGGTCGACGCTAAATTTCCGTAGCTCGCTTTTGATCCGCTCTACTAGGGGCGCCTCGATGCTTTTTTCAAGCTTGTCAACATTTTCACCGAAAAGATCGACTGTAGCCATGACGTCATCTTTGCTGGGCAGGTCGCCGTGCGCGTATGTAATAACCGGAATATCAATTTCGTCCAGATTGATTCCCGGCACCTCAAACAACCCCCAGTTGATAAAGGACATCACGGTATCGTAAACACGACTGCCTCGCTTCGCGCGCGTGAGGATCAATACCTGTGGACCTATCGCTGCAACTGCCAACCGACCGATCCCTTTTTCGCCGAGCATTGGCCGTTCTTCCATATCTGCCGGTTTAGGAGGAGGAGGTAGTCCACGTGCGCTACCGATTTTACTTTCAGTACCAATAGCCAGCCACCGCTCGATAAACTCATCCTCAGTCATACCAATCCCATCATCACGAAGTACAAACAGATCGTCTCTCCGGATGTAGTCTACGTCCACGCTAGTCGCGTACGCGTCGTGAGCGTTTTTGAACAACTCGCTAATAGCTGTCGGTATGCCCGCGATCTGTTGACGACCGAGCATCTCAACAGTCCGAGCACGAGCCCTAAATTTCGCCATGTATTTTCCTGAAGTTTAAAGCTTCGCGTGTGTTAGGAAATGTCTACCAAACACCTCTGCGATCCGCACGGGAACCGCGTTTCCGATTTGGCGGGCCATAGCATTCAGACTTCCGAAAAAGAGAAAATCACTCGCGAATGTTTGTATGCTCGCGGCCTCGCGGACGCTTATCGCCCGATTCTGTTCCGGATGGCCAAAGCGGCCATTTGAAAGACTGATGCATCGTGTCGTTAGCCCAGTCGCCGGACGATCTTTGTACATTCGTCCATACACATCGGTGTGGCCCTTGTATTCTTTCTTATGACAATCGAGTACGAGACTTTTGGGCCAATCGAGGCGACCTCCGCCCGGCGGAGTTGCTCTAATCCTACGGAGATTCTTCTTCGATAGTTGTGCAGCACGATGGTTCGGTATTGTTGAGTGAGTTTCCCCCGCAGCAATGGGTGGAAAATCCTTGATCCATTCCCACACCGTGGAATACGCGGAGTTTTTTCTGCCGCGTCCGTGCGTCTTCTGTGGGAACGTGATTGGCCCCAAACGGCTTGCAATCAGAATTAAACGTTTGCGTTGTTGTGGCACCCCATAATCTTGAGATTCAATCACCTCGTATGCTGTGTAATAGTTCAAATACCGCAACATAGCAACGAAATCTCCGAAAGGCCCAACACCATCATCGATGTTCTGTAAACCAGGAACGTTTTCTAAAAATATTAGATCCGGGGTGTAGTACTCGACAAAGTTCGCAAACTCATAAAGTAGCAGGGCCTCTTGTTTCCGACCCTCTCGATTCTTGTTTTGTCTTGAGAATGGCTGGCACGGCGCACAACAACAGAAGAGACTAATTGCGCCTGGCTCGCGTACTATATAAGGAGCCAATGCACTGACAGGAAAATCGCGAATGTCGCGTCGTAAGAAATAAGCTTCGGGGAAATTCGCTTCGAAGGTTCGCTTCGCGTCCGGATCTATGTCGATACCCACTTGAATGGTGAGATTCGCGGCTCGAAATCCGGCACTTGTGCCACCGCAACCGCAAAAGAAGTCGTACACATATACGGCCACGCAACGGCCCTCCTGCGCAATGTGGGGTTACGAGTAAAGCCACCTCTGAACGTCAAAATTTTTACCCCAGCACGGGGGACTATATCATGTCAAGTTTTTCTCTGGGAAGCCTGTTGCGGCTGAAATCAACGTTGCCCGGCATCAAAGCGGTTTAGGTTGGGTAAAGCGCTACCTGCGATTGACCGACGGAGTATACTGTGATCAATCAAAGGCGCCGTGTGCTAACTGGAGCAATCTGGAGCAACGAAAAAGCGAGTGGAGAGTAAGAATCTGTGATTTTGCTGAAAAAAAGACTCGTCCAGCGACGCGATCGCATGGACAGACGGTGAGTGCGTCTCATTGGGGAACTCCTTATTGAAGCATACCCAGACGAGCCAACTTCACTCTTCCACTTCCTCTTTGGAGCTTTGTTCTTTCACCAGTCTAGTGATCGTTGCTGGTACTTGGTCAATCGCTTCTGGTTTCAACAAGAAATCATCGACTCCCGCTCGCCACGCTTCGGTTTCAAGATCGTCTCCCGATAGCATTACGACGGGCGTAGCGCGACGATGGGCGAGCCCACGTATGCGCTTTACTAATTCCAAGCCATTAAGGCCAGGCACTCTATTGTCTAAAACGATGGCGTCATAATGAGTGCCGCCTCTTAATATCTTTAAGGCCGTCCGGCCGTTGTTACATGAATCAACGTGCATCCCCGCTTGGTTAAGAAAGTCCGCCACAGTCCGCGCGACTGTTTCGTTATCTTCAACATGCAGAACCACAACTTGTGAAGAAGTCGAGCGTTGATGATCGCTGGTGCCGCCTTTGGCAGTTTCGGCACGGTCAGCAAAAAGTCTTCGCCGACGCTTACGGACGACCTTACGCGCACTCTCTAATGACTTGTGTCGCCCGCCGAGCAGCGAGATTAGACTTTGATGATGCTTAAATCCGAGAAGCCGAGACGCTTGTGTTACTGAGCCGTTAGCATCCCTTAAGGCGCGCGTTATCACACGCTCCTCGAAATTCTTGACTTCTCGCTTAAGCGAAAACCCTTCCCAACCTTTCTGCAACTCATCCTGAGGTTCTCGCTCTGAGTCGTCGAGTACTGCAACCATAGTTTCACCGCAAGATACTAAACGCCTCAGAATCGACGGATCTTCAGAGTCCTTGAGAAATTCGGTTGCTGATCGGTAAATCGAGACCAATTCCTTCGCAGAAATCCAGTTTCCCAGTTCCTCGATAGTAGTCAATGAAGCTCTTCCGGCACCGTCACGATCTCCGGCGCTTGCGGCCAGATCCGCCGCACGTTCAAGCGCAGAGCGCGCCTTTGAAGCATGTCCTGACCGCGCAAGGGCAACTCCCTGAGTAACGAGTGCTTCCGCCAAGATTGCCTGTTCGTCGCCACGCTCAAGCACCTTAATCCCGCCGCGAACGAGACGTTCGGCACTTACTGCGTCTCCCTCTGCCAGCAGCACGCGAGCCCGAGTTTCATCGACTTGAGCGGCAGTGCGCGGATCATTTAGTCCAAGGAATAAGAACCGAGCTCGATCAAGATGAGAATGCGCGTCCGCGTATCGCCCGATCGTAAAGAAGAGATAACCAAGATTGTTTTCGACACGCGCTCGAAAGCGATCGTTTCCGGCTTGCTCAAAATGGAAGCTCGCGGCGGCGAACTCTATAAGGGCGTCATCTGTAAAATCTGGGCGATGCTCTGAAACAGCGCGACAATTCAACAGCGTACCCAAGCCGTTGTGAAATGTTCCTTTGAGTGCGTGATCATCAGAAAGATCAACAAACGGTCTCGCTTGGTTGTATAGCGCCAAAGACTCAGCATACTTGCCGGCAGTTTTTTCAACTACTGCGGCGCGTACTAACGCAAACGCCTTAGTCTCATTCCCAGACTCAAGGTCCTCGATGACGCGGCGAAGAAGTATTCGTGCTTCATCGAACCCTCCTTCTCGCCAATAGCAGACCGCAAGATCAGATCGCGCCTCAGCCACCGCTTGGGGATGTTGAAGCTTCTCGAAGATTTCGATGGAGGAGGTGATGAGATTCTTTGCCGTTTCTTGCGTTCCTGCAACTCCTTCAACGCTACCCAACCACCCAGACAAGCTGCCCGCGCGCAGGAAAAGTTCCGCCTTCGCGACATCATCGACATTCTCAAGATTAGGCGCATGCGCAATGTCAGGCCAGAAGTCCTCTAAGACCTCCGTCGCAGCACGATATTCACCGGCCTTTTCCAGTTCCTTTGCTCGCCGACAGCACCGTAGCACCCGTTCCGTTACGGTCAGGGTGGTGTCCAAATTTGCAGCGGAAGAAACCTTTAAGTCTAAGCCCATTCGGAATATGACCTGTACGCCAGATGATAAACTTGTTGCGTCGCGAGCAAGCTCCAGCCGTTGCCACCCGTTTTAGGTTGGCGTAAACAAGGCTCTGCTCGCGATAGACGACTCACAAGTCCTTTCCAAAGCAAAGGAGAAAAATATGACAAGCCTAAAAACACTAGGCGGTTCCGTTGTTTTGACCCTCGCCCTTGCAGTAGCGGCTTTAGGCGACGGTCCGCCGTCACAATGCATGAACCCGGGGCAGACCGAAACCATGCCATGCAGCACGGCGCAAATGGCAGTCAATGAAACGTCAGACGCGGGAGCAACGAACAATTCTCCCGTGGTTGATTCCATTGAAACTGCGATCACTGAGACAGCAATAGATCTTCTGCAAAGCGTTCTGCTACTCGCGTAGCGGTTCGCCTAAATTCTCGTTTTCAGTTGCCGCAAATCGCATCGGCAACCAGGTAGTCGTGTGATTACTTTCGAGGAATCCTCGGTTGGCTGAGCCCGACGAGGAGGCCCTCAGGCGACGGAGAATAAACCCGATAAATATTTCTTGCAACAACCTCCGCTAGTACGCTGCTAAGATATTGCAATGGCGATTATTATTACGACTTGCGCAAGTCTAGTACAACGTCTATTTCAAAGAAATATCGAATCAGGTCGCGCTCCCGAAATGTCAGTGCGTCTAGGGAAAGGATAGTGCAGCAAGCGGCTTGCTAGTTGAGAGCTTACAGCTCTCTGCCAACACCGTAGACCGTTAGGGTGATTTAGTTTGAAAGCAACTGTGTTCAGTGCTTCAGAGTATAGCCACCTTCCTTTTCCTACCCCTATATAGCAACTCTCCACTGTCGCTCCTTCGCTGTCGACCGCAGTCCCATCCGTAGTGAAACCTGCGGTCGATCTCTCTGTCTGGTCCTTCGAGAAAAAGTATTTCGTTTGTGCCCACCCGACTCATAGCTGGATCGGCAGTTTTGCCCTCTGAGGTTCGGACAGTAGCGGCCAGAGGTTCGGACACTCTGCGACTAAAGGAAAGGTGTCGTTGATGCTCTAAGGGACAGTTCGTTGGGCCATCTTCAATTGCTAACTTTCTTTTCAACTGACACCGCGATCAATAAACGGAAATGCTTGCCGAGAGTGACGGCGATCAGACTCGTGCTAGGGCAATCCGCTCTGGTCTTTTGGTACACAAAGTGCAGACCGCCTCCGCACTCGGTTGGACCGCAACTGAGGTCGAGATTTACAACTCGATGACGACCAGATTCGAAGGGAGTCGAACGACAACACAAGACTTCAAGGAGCAATGAACGCTTAACCATAGAATCGTTCTTATCGCGATCAATCTTGCCGCATTGACGCACAACACCTGCGTTTCAGTCGCCAGACTTCCAAATTGCCAGCTTTCCTGAAACCGAACAAATAAAGGAGTCGAGCATGAAAAAGGAAGGACTAACAGAACTTGCGAAACTACTGAAGTGTGCATACCTCTCTTATCACCTGGGCATCGCCCCAACATACTGCCTGAAAGCGTATGTCGAGGATAAACCGGTCGAAAATTATTGGTATGAGATGGCCGACTTAATATGGACCGACAATCACCGCGAGCCGCGGAAATGGTCTCGCGTGTACACCCTGGCCGACTGGGCCAACTTAGGTGGAGGGCTTGGGCCAGAGCTGGTGGGGCGGCGTAGCGCCTTCATCAGCCAATTCGGCAGAACACCGACTCCAGACGATCCCTTCTTTTTCGATCGAACGAGTACGCATCCAGTAGCCGTGTCGCATGAAGAGATCTTGGCGGAGTTCATCGAAAGCGAGAAGGCAACGTGCCGAACCACCCGCGACTCACTCACTGTGTTTTACCAAATATGCCGATTCCCGATCGAGGACGTCCAACAATCCTAGCGATCCCTCTCAAATAGTTCAGGCTAATAGCCCTTCGAGCTAATAATTAGCCCGCGACGCGCATGGCGCGCTTCACGGGCCGTGTGTCTTTTAGCACGCTGAAATCAACGTGGCTAAGACACAATTCTCTCGCTCATCACCTACTTAGCCTGACCAAAGCGTGGATAAATAGGGCGGCTGATAAGACTGCGACTTTTGAAAATACCCAGAGCTTGACGACCTTAGTCAGGACTCTCGAAGCCGTAGGAGTGTCAACTCTTGAACGAAGATTTTCTTAATCTGCTCGATCAGCGAATATCGCAAGCAGCACGCGCGGTTTTTTGTGATCTCATTGAAAGCCAACCACCCAAGCTCGATCATGACGACGCCGCTAGCGATCACCGTGCAGCGCCAGATGTAAGGGGGCGGCTGTGAGTTACACGAATACTCTTATCACAGTTCCACAGGCGGCAGAGATGTTGGGTCTATCACCTAAGACGTTATACGCGGGAAAAGCCGGCACAGAAAACTTAAGACGGATTAAAAATGGAAAACGGGCCGTACGAATGGTCCGACAGGAGGTCGAAGCACACCTACGAAAGTTAATGTCGGCGGACAAACTAACGTCCTCAAATAAGTATTGAAAAAGCTTTTGAGCAGTAGTACTTTCTCGATGTGCTATCACAACCAATTCGTGAACGAACAACTCGTGCGATGGGAGTTGTTTTGCGTTTTGGCACACCGTGCAGAAAGGAGGAAGGCATAGTCATGACGAAACGATTTTTTCAATACGATTCGCCCAACGGTAAGCTGTGGGGCTATCGGAGAAAGTACAAGCAGCGACAACTACGCAAGAAAGGCTTTAGCACGAAGGCCGAAGCGGAGAAGAAGCTGCGAGAAGCAATGAATGACGTTGACGCTCTCGAACGCGGCGAGATTCGGTGCAAGCCGACTACCGCTCAGGAAGCGCTCAACATTTACCGACGCAAGTTGGAAGTCCGTTCAAAAGACAAAGGCTATCAGTACGGGCACAACCTGCGTTCGAACTGCAAAATAGTCCAAGAGTTCGTCGATCGTTTTGGTCCCAATCGTCTTGTACGAGAGGTAACCCAAACCGATCTTCGGGAATTCTACCAGGTGCTTTGTTTTCGCATTAGCCGAAACAGCGCCGGCGCTCACATGGGCCGAGTTCAAGGCATGCTCAAAGCAGCGCAAGAGAGTAAGCCTGATCTCGTCAACTGGTTGAGACCGAAGTTGTCTGTTAAGCGAAAACCTGAAAACGAGCGGCGAGCCGTCGAACCAGAGGAATATCAGACTCTGGTAAACGTACTGCTCAACCCGCCGCCTGCACCTTCACGTCGAGCAGAACGCAACGCATTATGGCGCGATGCCGGAGACGTAGTGCAGTTACTTCGTTTGACGGGTGGACGTCTTAACGAGGTGCTGCGAATGAAAGTCAATCAATTCCTCTGGGACAAAGGAAAGGTGCTCTTGTTCGCTAGCAAGACGGAGAATGAGCGGTACGTTCCTTTGAGCAAGGGGATCGCTCGCGTAGTCCACGCACGCATTCGGGAGGGACTAAGCGACGATGAATTTCTCTTTCCCAGAGCCAGAGTATCAACCTTCGACAACGCCATTGCCAGAGCCTGTCGCAAAGCCGCCAAGTTGGCGAAATTAAACTACGGGCAAAAGAATGGCTTCACCTGCCACAGTTTTCGACACACCTTCATCACCGATCTCCTTATCCAAACTAAGGACATTCCGGGCACTATGGAACTGTCAGGTCACAAGACCGTTGAGAGCTTTTCCGGCTACCTTCACCTGCTGGATACGGGGTATGCAAACGCAGCTGAGATTCTCGATCGCGTTGACCACTTATTGACCCCTTTTGGGAGAGATGAGCGACCAGAGCGAGAAGAGAGAAAAGAAAACGAAGCTGCTAACTCGTTGACTCTCAAGCAAGTTGCTGTATCATAAGTAACTTAACAAAATCATATGCCCGCTTGGCTCAGCGGTAGAGCACTCGCTTCACACGCGAGGGGTCAGTAGTTCGAATCTACTAGCGGGCACCAATCCCTTCGAACCTCACACAATCGGAAGCGTCGAGACTGCGCTTTCTACTGAGCGCGGCGAGTGTGTTGGCAAGTAACCAAAAAAAGACCCGACGAGGATGCGTCGGGTCTCTAGCTTCCGTCTGATTTAGCAAATTATGGCTTTCGCCGGTTGTTGTTGCCTTGATTGCTGTTACTTGGCGGATTTTGCTTCTCTCTTTCGGGAACCTTTTCCTTTTCCTTGGGAGGGCGATTGTTATTGCTTCCCTGCTGCGCAAAGCTTCCGGCTGTCCCGAGGGAAACCACCGCGCCGATCACTAATGCCGCCAAAATTCGTCTCAATTTCTTCATCTTCGTACTGCCGCCTCCGTCTATCTTTCGATTAACGCTGAGGAGAGGCGGGGAGCTGCGCTGCCCAAATTTCTGCAATCGCGATGCCAATCGCAATTATTTGACGCGCGAGCGAGCCGAAAGGTTCGGTCGCTTGGTGTACCCTCACAAAGATAGCGCTCCACGACCTCAAGCGACAAGGTATTTCGCACCGCAGGGCGCACTCTTTCGCGCCAATCGGCACGATATCGTGCACGTTAGCGGCGGAAGGTCACGCTGATATTTCCGACGTTATTGCTGTTATCAAACGCCCTTAACGACACCGTATGCTCGCCCGCTCCGGTCAAATTGAGCTCCAGCGAGTAGCGCTCTTTCGAGCTGTCGGCGATCCCGTCGTCCGGAAAAACTTCCTTCCAGGTCGTTCCGTCTGCGCTGACGTCGGCCCGCTTGATGCGGCCGGTTGTATCTTCAACCTCGAAGATCAGTCGCACCCGATCTCCGCTAATTTGAGGCTGGCCGACAGTGCGGATCGTGGGCGGCGTATTGTCGATATCCGCCGGCTCGCTGGTTCTCTCTCCGCTGAGCGCCAGTGACGGTGGATTATCAGGAGCATCAGACGCTACTACGCGAAAGACGTAACGACCATCGGCGAGACTTGCGCCGTCAACCGTAAAGAAAGTTTCGCGGATGTGCTCCTTCAACAGCCGAAAATTCGTTTCGTTCAACGAGCGATAATAGACGGCGTATTCCAGCGTGTCGCTGTTGCGATCTTCCGCCTGCCATTGCAGCGCGCGCGCGCCGCGCTGATAAAGCCGGCGAGGAGGCGCCTGCGCGATGACTCCAAACAGCGAGAGATCGAGACCTGATGATTCGATGTTCGGATCGACTTGGATCTGGATCTGCGGTTGCAAGCCTACGCCGGGAGGTAAAATCGAAATTGCGAGAACTTCCGGGGCCACGTTGCGCGGCAGATACGCAAGACTAGCATCCTCCAGTATTGGTCGTGCGGCACCGGCTGCGCGCAACACGGCGCGCCACTGAATGAAGCGCGCTTTGGGACTGGATATTTGTGATCCATTCGCGTCGCTATAAGCTGCGCTCCAGTCGCTCCATGTCATGTCAGGACGATCGCTGTTGCCGGTGCGAGTCTGGAATTCGATCCCGCCGGTGCCGCGCCACCAGATTTTTCCCCAAGACGCCACTAACTTTGCGTCGCGCACTGGCGATTCGTAACTTCCCTCTCTTACCGTTGATTCGCCGAAACGAAACAACTTCCCTTGATTGCTCGAAGCCGCGAATACGTCGGTACCTTTCGCGACCAATGCCGAAATCTGTCCTTCAGTCGATTGCAGCAGCAACGTATCGCGACCGTCGTCGGTCACGCGGTAGATGCGGCCTTTATCAGACGTGCCAATAAGTACTCCGCCGGGTGCGGCCAACACTGCGAATCCTGTGACCGTCGTCGAACTCCACAGAACGTCGGAACTTCCATCGGGCAGTATGTGAAAGACTGCGGTGCGGGCATTGGTGAGATCATTGCGGCTGCGCGCAGCTTGGGGCTGCGGCGCGATCTGAACCGCGCCCGACTCGTCAGCAGTCACAGTTGTGGCTACCGCGGCAGTCACTGCCGCAGCATCAGAAGTAGTTGCGCCGGCGGTCCCAGTCTTTGAAGTTGCGGCGGATTCACCTAAGGCCAACGCGTACACTGAGCCGTCTGCGGCCGGCGCCAACGCGTGAATCTCGCGCAACGCGGCATCGTACAACGCGAATGCTTTTCCTTCCGGCGAGATTCGCAGCACCAAACCACCCGGATCAGTGCCCGCAATGAGATCGCCTCGCGAAGTTACGGCAAGCGACATGACGTGCGTCTGATTCGTATCGATGAGCAACGAAGATTCGGGTTTGGCGCCCGCGGTGTGCACTCGGTAGAGCTTGCCATTGTCGCCGGTGCCGATCGCGAGGGATCCATCCTTCAGGATCGCGAGTGACCAGATGTATTTGTCCGGCGGATCAAAATAGACGTCGGCCTTTCCGTCGCTCGTCACGCGGTAAACTTTGCCGTCGGGCGAAGTCGCAGCGAAGATCGATCCATCAGCAGCGATCGCCAGCGCGGTCACATCCAGCTCCGCAGCTTTGTAGAGCAGGGCTCCCTTCCCGTCGGTTGTAACGCGAAACAATTTTCCATCATGGCCTGTGCCCAAATAGATATTGCCGGCTGAATCAACCGCTGAAGCCCAGACGTACGCTTGTTCCGTATTGAACAACTGCGTCATGTTCGGAGCGAGCGTCACGACGCCGGTGTCGGTAATCGAAACTCCGCGCGCCTCACCTTTCAATAGTTCCGTGCGCGAACCCATCTCCCACACGACTGGCTCTCCGGCCAGAACGCTTGCCACAGTCAAAAGCAAAAAAGCGGGGAAGAGAAATAATCTAGTTTTGTTCATGTGTGTGAATAGAAGATTAGTTGCCGACGTATTTGGCATATAAAGATCGCGCTGTTGCGACGTCATCCGTGCCGCGAATGATCGAGCGGGCGTCCTGGAAGACGGTCATTTCAAAGTCGCCGGTGCGAAAACGCAGCAGATAGTCGTTGGCTTTCACGTCGCCTGCGGTCGACAGCCTCTTGCTCAGTTCGGACAAGTCAACCCGCACCGGACGTGAAGGCGAAATTTGCACAGCATGCCTGCCGCATAACACCGCCGCGAACTCGCCGCTATCGTTTTCTAAAGATTCGAACTTGTGTGCGCCGCAGGTCATACATGTCGCAACCGGCTTGCCGACAGAGATGCGCCGCGATTCATTCCGCCAAACATCAAATTGCATCAGCGAATGGTGCAGGGCCTCGATTTGTCCGGTCAGGATCTTTAGAGCCTCCGTCACTTGGATCGCCGCGATGACGTTGATGATCGGCATGATCACGCCCGCGGTATCGCACGTCGGGGCGCTGGCTGCGGGGGGCGCTTCCGGGAAAATGCAGCGAAGGCAAGGCGTCTGCCCCGGCCGAATCGTCATTGTCGCACCATACGAACCCACCGCCGCGCCGTAGATCCAGTTCACTCCGTGCTTGACGCATGCGTCATTAATTAAGTACCGGGTGGCGAAATTGTCCGTGCCATCGATCACCAGGTCGCAATCGCCAATCAGACGTTCGATATTTGAATTGTTAACGTCAGCAATCTCAGGCTCAACTACTATGTCTGAGTTGATCTCGCGAAGATGATTCGCCGCGGCCACGACCTTCGGCAGCCGTTCAGCGGCATCGCTCTCGGTGAACATCGTCTGCCGCTGCAGGTTTGAGAATTCAATAAAATCTCGATCGACAATTCGTAGAGCCCCGACTCCGGCGCGAGCGAGACTTTCGACTTGCGCAGTTCCGAGCGCGCCACAACCGATGATCAGAATACGCGACTGCGCCAGGCGCGACTGCCCTTCTCTTCCGATGCTGGAAAACAGAATCTGTCGGCTGTAGCGATCCGTTGTTGGTTGCGGCTCAGAACTCATTTAATCAACCAGCGCATTGAGGGCGGCGGCTCGAATTACCTCTTTTTCGGGTTCGCTGCCTGTCCAAAGCTTGAACTGCTCGAGTGCCTGCGCGAGCAACATCTCGATTCCGCCCAGCGTATCGCAACCTGCGTCACGCGCTTCACGAAGGAATCGAGTTTCGCTTGGATTGTAAACGAGATCGTAAGCCAACCGCACCCCGCGAAGCTGTTCAGCAGTAGCAGGCGTTTCGTTAACCGTCGGTCCACGCGTGCCCATCGGCGTCGCATTGATCACCGCGTCGAATCCGCTGAATTTCTCAGGCCTTTGCGGCGGACAGGCGGCTTTGAATCGTTGAGCGAGATCATTTGAGCGTTCTCGATTTCGCGCCACCAGCGTTGCTTCCGCGCCTGCCTTCCGCAGCGCCCAAAGGATCGCGCGCGCGGCGCCGCCTGATCCAATCACCGCGCAACGGAGGCCTTTCAGATCACCAATCCTACTTCGCATCGGAGAAACAAAACCTTCGGCGTCAGTGTTGTAGCCGAGCAAGCGACCATCTTCGGCGACAATGGTGTTCACTGCCCCGATGTCCTTCGCGGTCGGATCGATCCAATCCAGACACTGCATCACAGTGGCTTTATGCGGCGCAGTCACGCTGAGTCCGCGCAGATTCCAATCGAGCTCGCGCGTTTTGGGATGGGCCATGCGTCGCATGAAAGCGATCGCATCCTGAACTTCCATCGGCATATAAACGGCGTTCATGGCGGCGGCGGCAAATGCGGCGTTATGGATTCTGGGAGACATGGAATGCCCGACAGGCTTGCCTATGATGCCGAAGATTTGGGTTTGCGAATCGATTTGATCGATGCGATAGAGTTCGCGTAAGTCCCTGGCGGTTAATTGCCCTGGCGCTGTTCCACTCTCATCATCAATCGATCCATACGTGAGAAATGAGCCACGCGACGGACCCAGGACACGCGTCATGATTCCGGCCGAGCCCATCGCGATCGCGATCAACTGTCGGCCCTCAGTGCGCGCACGTTCAAGCAAACGAAAGATTGGCAGGCAGTCGACAGCGTCCGCTGCTTGCGCGGCAATCTTAATCACCTTCGCCGAGCTTCTAGCCATGCCTTCATACAGCTGATTCAGATCGGCGGGCACCCCGGCGAAATCGTGACGCGAGCAGATGACGCGATTGAAATCGATGTTGAGGTCTGGCGATCGATTTACGAACTCGCACTCAACGTCAAACAGAACCTTTGGCAATTCTTTCGCGCGCAGCCAGAAACTGCGACGCACGGCGTAACTATGCGAGCCCGCACCACCATGGTCGGGCGCGCGCATCGTCACCATCAGATCGGTTTCGCTCTGATGGACTAGCTCGTGGACGATGAGCAAAGCGGCCTCAGGATCTTCGAGACAATCCAGACGCAACTCAACCACGTCACCCAACCTGGCAGCCTGCTGCGTTGCCGACTTAAGCTCGTCAATGCGGCGAACACAAACGGGCACGCAGATTTTCGTCATTGTGATTAATTACGAACGGTTGCGGTTCTCTGCAGAGTCGGCGTGACGAGGAGCAGGCTCGTTGTCGAGCAACTTTGTTGTTCCTTCGGTGACACTCGTCACGGGGGTCAGTAACTCGCCGGTCTTAGGCGCGGGAAGATCCTGCGGACGAACGGTGTTGAGTTGCGGCTGCGAGAAGCCTTGATCGAGTTGTCTCGCACTCTTGAGCCTCATGAGTTCGGCGATGCCTCTGCCTAACCAACCGGCTGCGGGAATCAACATCCAAAACCACCAAATCTTCCCCGCCGGTGCGTACTCCATGACGAGAAACGAAACCACGACGAAAGCAATTCCCATTATGATCCCGCGAATTGCTTCTTCGACACTTGGCTCGCGTCGCCGTTTCCTTCGCGAGTATCGCGAGTATCGATCGCTCGGCTCATCAGCCACCGGCAACTGCCCGCTTAGCGCGTGCGATACCAGACTGATGTTCGCGCCGCACGCGCGGCAGAAACTCGCGCCATCGACATTTTGAGTTGCACACTTAGGGCAAAACATTTACGTGCTGACCTCGCCAGCTGATTACGAGCAAAACTGGATCACTGTTCAGTCTTTCGTTTGTGCATCGACCTTTGTCGCAGAGCTTCGTAGAGCACGATGCCGCCGGCTACAGAAACATTCAGCGAATCTATCTTTCCGCAAACCGGAATTCGCACCAGCACATCACAATGCTCGCGGACCAACCGGTGTAACCCTGACCCTTCGGCCCCAAGTACGAGCGCCGACGGTCGCGTCCAGTCCCAATCGACATAATCGATGGGCGCATCTCCAGCAGCGCCTACAACCCACAAGTTACGCTCTTTCAACTGGCCAATCAAAACTGTGAGGTTGGTGACTCGCGCAATTCGCAGATGCTCAACTGCGCCGGCCGAAGCTTTTGCTACGGTTTCATTCAGGCCCGCCGCACGACGCTCAGGCATGAATACTCCATCGACACCTGCACACTCGGCGGTGCGCAGGATCGCGCCCAGGTTCCTCGGATCTTCAATGCCATCCAGCACCAGGACTAGTGCTTCGGCGTCGCGGTTTCGATCGTTTGAGATCAACTCAAGGAGATCGTCCGCATCAGCGTAAGCTGCCTGCGATACGTGAGCGATCACTCCTTGATGATGAGTATTACCAAGTTCCCGATCGAGCTTCGCCCGCGGTACGCGCTTAACCGAGACATTTTTTGAACGAGCGAGGTCGATCAATTCAAGCAAACGCTGATCGCGAACGCCCTCAGCAATAGTGATATCCGAGGGGACGCGATCAGCGCGGAGCGCTTCCAGCACCGGATTTACTCCGTAGAGTAACCTTCGCTCAACGACGTTCCGCTCACGCCTCTTCTTCATCCGGCGCGCTCCCCACTATTCATCTTCACCAAGTACGCCGCGCGCGAATATTTATTGAATTGCGATTCGTTACTGGTAGTCGTTGATTGTTGATGCTTACGGTCTCCCACAAACGAAACCGTCTCCCGGCTGTCCTCATCCAGCGGCCACACACTCGCAAGCAGCACTCGCTTTTTCGCGTACGACTTATCGATTTCCACCGACGGTGCGCGCTCGCTGATCAGCTCTAGCAAGCGGCCAAAATTCTCGAAGCCGGTTACCGCCTTTCGTTCGCCCAAACAAGAATAGTCAAAGTCGTCTTGATAGAGACGCCAGCCGTCTCCGGCTTTGAAATACAGATCCATCAGCAATTGATCAGACGAGAATTGGCGCGCATCGAGCGGTTTGCTTTTTCCTCGACGACGCTTCTCATCAATTTCGATTTTGGTGGTGACGATACGCCCAATGACGATCAAAACAATGTCGGTCCAGTCGTAAGCAAAGTCTTCAGACGCCGGCACAGGACGGACCATGCCTGAAGACAAAATAAGCCCGCGAATCTTTCGGAACCGGCCATTATCTTCTTGCGGAACGTTGAAGGGTTCGAGGCCCAGCTCTCCAATCTGTGCCGCGAGCTTTTCCCCTTGCGCTGAATCAGTCGTGGCTGCAAGGGGCAAAGCACCGCCGGCAGCCACCGCACCAGCCAGGTCTTCGAACTTCGCACCAACTAAGCGCGCGAGTTCGGCAAGAACCTCCCGGCCCACGCTCTGCAATTGGTTGGCGGAAAGGCACAACGTTCCGCGCGGCGCCGCAGCTTCGGTGTGTTCAACTGAGATCGACTCGGCTGCGGGAAAAACACCGGGCAGACCGCTGCCACAATAGAGACACTGCGAACGATTCGGCGGATTCGGGCGCGCGCATACCTCGCATGCCACCATTTCGCCGGCCGCAAAAGTCTTCAGTCTCGCCACCGGCGCTGCCAGGCTCGCGCCTTCACCATGATCGCCATCAGACACTTTGAATTCCCTCGGCCATGATTATACGACGCAATTTGCAATCATAGCGTCACATTGTGAGATGCTGCCTTGACCCGAGCACCATCGCGGCGGCATCCTAGTCGTGCTTATTCAAAATCGTATTGGAGTAACTAACGTGAACCACTTTGATTCGAACAACAACATTTCGTTGCAGTTCGGCCATCGCGGAAAAGTGGCGATTTTTATTGACGGAAATAATCTGTTCCACGCGGCGAGATTTCACAACATCGATATTGATTACAACAAGCTGCTGCGTGTGCTGCTGGGCGATGGTCGTTTGTTTAGAGCGTTTTTCTACACCGGCGTCGATGCGGGCGCTGAACGTCAACAGGGATTCTTACTCTGGATGAGGCGCAACGGTTTTCGCGTCGTGCAGAAAGAGTTGAAAACTTTTTATGACGGAACTCGAAAGGCAAACCTCGATGTTGAGATTGCCGTGGACATGCTTTCGCTGGCCGGCAGGTACGACACTGCGGTTTTGGTCTCAGGCGACGAGGATTTCGTCTATGCCGTGAACGCTGTGGCTTATAAGGGCTGTCGCGTTGAGATCGTGGGTTTCAGGTCGAACACCGCGCCGAAGCTGATTGACGTCGCGGATTGCTTCATCGATCTAGGCGAGATCGCTGATAAGGTGCGGAAGGAATTCCCGCATGGTATGCGATACGAAGATCGCGATATTCACGTGTCGCGCCAACCGGAACCACCACCTTCATTTGTCGAGCCTGTGCCGGAGATGGCGACGCTCGCGCAACCTTGTTCAGAAGTCGACGATCAGTTCCATCCAGCGATTGGATCGATTATTGAAGGCAACGAAGGCGTGAGTCTGAGTACTTCGTGCGCGGATTTTATTCGCGTGACGGACGAGCAGGATTCAGTTGTTTGAGGTCACAAATTGTGACCTCAAAAGTCAGAACCCAATGCGTCGTCTCTTAGGCTCTGTCTGTGGTGGCGGAGGTTGAAGCAGTTTCCTAATTCGAGCAAACAGCTCGATGATCGCCTTCTCATGCGTATCCAGCCTGCCCGTCAGCTTGCGCTCGAGATCGTCGAGCTTCTTCGCTAATTCTTCGGTGCCCGCCAGCACCTCGCGCAGTTTTACGAAGGCACGCACTATGTAAATGCTCATCGCAACGGCGCGTTCGCTGTTGAGCACATTCGCAGCCATAACGGCTCCGTGTTCGGTGAAGGCGTAGGGCAGTTTCCTGGCTCCGCCGCGACCGGGTTTTGATGTTGCAAATTGCAACATCAAAGAATTGAATTCATCTCTAGTGAGGCGAAACATGAAATCAGATGGAAACTTCGCAAGATTACGATTGACTTGCTGATTCAATCGCGCAGTAGTTACTCCGTAAATCTTCGCGAGATCGGAATCCAAAATTACCCGCTGTCCGCGAATAACTCGGATTACGGGGTCAATTGGCTCAACGGTTGCTATTGCCTGTTTCGTTTTGGGGGAACGCTTTTCCATGGGAGACTCGTCAACCGCAACCTACCGCTCATCAATCGGCACATACGGAACATCACGCGGTCCCACGTATTCAGCTCGTGGTCGAATCAGTTTGTTGTCGGCGTACTGCTCGAGGATGTGCGCCGTCCAACCGCTGATACGGCTGATCGCAAAAATCGGCGTGTAGAGATCCAGCGGAATTTCCATCATGTAATAAGTCGAAGCTGAGTAGGCATCGACGTTCGGCAGCAGGTTCTTCTCGCGCTTCATCACTTCTTCCAACTTCGCCGTGATGTCGTACCACTTCGTGTTGCCTTTGCGCTCGCCCATCTCTTTCGAAAAGCGCCGCAAATGTGTCGCGCGCGGATCCTCAGTCTTATAAACCGCGTGACCAAAGCCCATGATCTTTTTCTTCTTTGACAAAGCGTCTTTCACATAATCCTCAACGCGATTGACATCGCCAATCTCAAGCAGGATTTTCATGATGGCGGTATTCGCGCCGCCGTGCAGCGGCCCTGACAGCGCGCCGAGCGCGGCAGTCACAGCACTGTACATGTCCGCCAAAGTTCCGGCGACGACGCGTGCGGTGAAAGTCGAAGCATTCAATTCGTGATCGGCTTGCAGAATCAGCGCCACGTCCAACACGTGTGCATCGAATTCATCAGGCAGCTCGCCCTTGAGCATGTAGAGGAAGTTGGTGGCGATGTTGAGTTCCGGTTTGGGTTGGATGATTTCCTGGCCGTTGCGGGCGCGATCGATGGCGGCGACGATTGTGGGAAAGCGCGCGGTGAGACGCGTCGCGACTCGAATACTTGCTTCACGTGAAAGGTCGCGGGATTCAGGATCAAACATCCCCAAGCCTGAGACGACGGTGCGGAGACGATCCATTGGGTCGGCGTCCTTCGGCACACGCTCCGCCATTCCTTTGATCAACTCAACGATTTCCCAGGGAAGTTCATACGACGCGGCGAGGCCCTTCTTCAGCTCGTCCAGTTCAGCGCGCTTGGGCAAGCGGCCGTTCCAAAGCAGGAACACAACTTCTTCAAATGTCGATTCGGTGGCGAGGTCGTGAATGTTCAAGCCCTGATAAATCAACTCGCCTTTCTCGCCGTTAACGTCGCCAATTGATGAGGCTGCCGCGACGACTCCCCGGAGACCGGTGGCCACAGCGCTTCCAGCTTTGTCCATTATTTTCGTCCTTTAGAGTGGTCTGAAAATTAAAGTCGAAGATAGCAGAGCACTATTGACGTGACAAGCGACCACAATCATCCGCGCACAGTCGATTTTGCGGCTCCGGCGAGCGCCACTCGATCCCCGCGCCGCACATTGAGTATCGAAGCCGCCGAAGCATTTTGCGCAGCAATCTCGATGAATCCTGCGCTGCCGAGAATCATGAATAACTTTTCATCGCTCCGTGGTTTTGTCTGAGAGAAAAACTCGCGAAAGCCGGTCACTCGCTGTTGATTGACGTTGAGGCTTGCGCCCGCGCCCAACCTGCCGCCGAAATGATCGGCAGTGAGATTTGTGATGCAGTTCCCGAATCGATCGATATGGATGATGCGACCCTCGACCCCATCATTCGTTACCCTTGGACCCAACTCATCGA
>DATLVM010000550.1:0-18830 GCA_035577445.1 Pyrinomonadaceae bacterium | reverse complement strand
CTTTCGCTTGCCGATTGTCCGACCGTTCGGTGACGGGACCGTTCGCCTGACAGGACGACAGGAGTATCGCCAGCAACATCAACAGTACTAACTTCATCCGATGTGAACACTTCCAACTAGGCATTGCACAACACCCTCGTCCGCTTATCGGTCAATCCAACCGCCATTCGGATTAACTTCGGCAAGAGTGATGCCAAAACGGAGCTTTGGTTTAGTTTTGGGCAATAACATACTTGACGAATCAAGTAACGCCTATTCGTATGCGGCTTTCTCCCTTCTCCCTTTGGGGAGAAGGGCCGGGGATGAGGGCTTAGCGCGACCAGCTGCGGAGCAGCGGTGAGAGTTAAGCCCAACGCGAGGCTTTGCGAGCGTTGGGTTACGCACGAAAATTTGTCCAGAGCTGCGGTGCAGCGATTAACTCAGTCTGATCGCAAGGCACAAATCATGCAAGAATTCTATCGCCGCTCCGCGGCTCCGAAATTACGGTGACTGCTACCCAAGGCTCGCAGACTCGCCTTGGGCCGGAGCTCTGGCCGCTGCTCCGCAGCTGATTGCGCAACTGACTCAAGTGACGCTTAAATTGCTGTGGATTACTCAAGTATGTTAACCCTCTCCCAAAGGGAGAGGGGATTTCCCTTTTGCTTGGACATCTCGGCGCCATTTGATTCGTCAAGTATGTCATTGCCTAATTTTGAGTTCGGCGCAGCTAAGAAACTAGCGGCGTTTGCGCGGTTTTGCGTTCTTGCGGGTAGATGGTTTCATGCCCGCCTGACGCTTCGTCTTCTGAGGCTTCGTCTTCGTGTCTGAAACTTTTTCGTCCATATTTTCCACGTCCTTCAGCGAGGGATCTACATCGACCAACGAAGCTTTAACCAGTTCGTCAGGCGGCCGAACGCCATCGATAAAAGCGAACACGTGGAAATTGGCGCCGCGCTCGCGCAGGACCTCGATGCGACCGTCGCGCTTCAGTTGAGCCAGAAAATTCATCACAAAGTTCTGTTCAGCGGCGCTCATGTAACGATAGTCAATGTCGAACGCCAGCCCCGTCGAATGCGGCGGCGTATCGATCAGCACCGCGTAGCGATTGAATCTTCGCAGCGTGTGCTGGTACTCCTCAGGCCGGACGAGCGAGCTGATCGGCAACGGCCGATTGAATTGGCGGCTATATGCTGAGGCGACCTCTTCGAGGATTTTCAATGCTGCTGGTCGAATTGAGCTGAGCATGGCGACCTTCAACGCTTCCCGATCCGTTGCGTTGCCGAGATCGTATGAACGACCTCGAAAGTTTTTCGCCAGCGTCTGAAGCGACTCGAAATCTTTGAACAACTTCTGTCGCTGATTGGATTCGCTATACGCTTTGTCCAGCGCAGACTTCTGATCATCAATCGTTGCGAGCTGTTGTTGCTGCGCCGAAACCTGCTTTTGCAGTTCATTTCGCTGTGCCCGATCGCGGCTCTTCAAAGAACTAATCTCGCTACGGAGCCGCGAAACTTCGCTTTGAATGTTTGAGCGCTGATTTGCGAGCCGCTGATATTCGTTCGCGAGTTGCGTTTCGTCGTAAAGAGCGAGGGGATGATCGTCCTCATATCGCGTGAACGCGTCCTGATCCGCTCGGGCGCCGACGCCGAACAGCACGTAGTCATCGGTGACTGCGGATACCGGCACAAGATCGCCGCGCGAAATCATCGCCGCTACGTCGAGGAAGTCCTGACAATTCTGAATGCTGTTCTTCTTTACTTCGGCGACCTGCGTCGCCAGGAACCAGTGACGATCTTCATAGTGACGCAACTCTGCCGGGACCTCGAGCGCGACGTTGGCGTTCGCATCCTGAGTACGATCTTCTTTGATCTTTGCCACGGCCTGCGCCCACCGATCGGAATCAGTGCTGTAAATGAAGTTGGCGGGTTGGGTTGGGGATGCAGCGAACCAATGCAGCTTCGGCGCAGTAAACCGAAGCGCGGCCCACACCGCGATGCCGCTGGCGGCACTCACGACAATCAGCAACACATAACTTCGGATAGTTCCCTTCACCTTCAAGGCAGCAGAATACCCGATGAGTTTCGGATCGTCGAAGTCACCCCGCGGCTTGGTTGATTACAATTTCAAGACAGCGATTGAGTTTTAAGAGGAAGCTCTGATTCGGACCGGAGCGAGATTATCTGAGCGGCACGCAATTGGAACTAGCTGGGCTTCGTGCTCGGTTCGGTCTTCGCGCTTGGTGCTTGCGATGTCAGCCGGCCGTAGCGCTTGATGATCAGCTTGACGTAGTTTCGCGTCTCGTCATACGGCGGAATGTTGTAGCCGTATTTGATCACAGCGCCTTCGCCGGCGTTGTAGCCAGCGAGCGCCAAATCGATCCGGCCATTGAACATCTTCAGAAGGTCTTTCAAATAACGCGTGCCGCCAGAGATGCTCTGCGCTACATCGTAAGAATTGGTCACACCATACCGCGCGGCTGTTCCCGGCATAAGCTGCATCAATCCCTGCGCGCCTTTCGGACTGGTCGCGCCTGAGGTGAACTTCGACTCCTGTGACATCAAACAGAAGATGAGGTACGGATCCACTCCTTGCTGATTTCCGTAATAGCGAATGAGGCCATCGATCCGAGCATTGCCCGTTGTCCAGGAATTGTTCAATGCAATCGAGCCGGTAGAGTCCCCGACGGCAACTGGCGCCGGCTTGTTTGCCTCGGCGATTTGTTTTGCAATCTCTTCCACCCTGGCTCGGGCATCTGCGAGAGCCTTGTCGCTCGTCTCCATGTCCACGCGGGAAATGAGCCCGTCCTTATAGAGATACTTGGAAGTTGTGTTCTCTTTCTCGAGCCGCTGCACCTCGTTCTGGTAGAGGGTCGCCAGGCTGTTGAGGCTATTCCTGTAATCGCCGTTCGAAGTCGGCGCGGATGCATTAAGATCCGTCGGTATTTGCGTCTCGGCCGCGGTGGATTGAGCCGGCGTTACTGTTTTTGGCGCCGTTCCTTGCGCCAGCGCGGGTCGCGCCAGCACAAACGAAACCATCGAAATTCCTAAGAAAATTACTAGTTTTTGCATGGACTAAATTGCTTCAGCGTGCGTGAGGTCGGTCTCACTGTATATAGACCCCTGTACGGTGCGGTTGGTTACAAAGTTCCTTTCATGATGGTGAGCAGATCACCTCGGTCGCCCTCACCGGTAGCTCAAACCGGAAGCGTCGAGTGGCCAATTCCCCGCCCTTTAGAATCGAAAAGTTAGAACGCAGCAACACGGTTGTCACCGAAGCCCGCTATGTTTGCCCTGATTCTCGATCAGACAAGAGGGATAATCGTGAAAACACCGACTCGAACCGCGTCCGCCGCGCTACTTTCGCTGACGCTGCTTCTAGCGTTTGCAGCCAATTCGTTTGCTCAAAAGCGAAGCTCGCACTTCAAACCGAACTCGCTCACTCGATCGGAATTGAAACAGGCGCAGGCGCGACTCACTGAGATGGGTTACGGGAAAGGCGGCCTCATTGCTTTTCAGAAGTACGAAGGACGAAAGCCAACCGGGCAGCTCAATCGCGCGGAGTTCGACGCGATCATCAACGCAACCGCCCCGCAGGCGAAGGATTCGGGTTACAAGCACGTCGAAGTCGATCTGGATCGCCAGATCTTGCTGTTGACCAACGAAGAGGGGCGGGTGACGAAAATCCTCCCCGTGTCGACCGGCAGCAACAAGCACTACCACGAGAAAGGAATGAGCGGCCTCGCTTATACGCCGCGCGGCCGATTTAGGATCTACGGGAAGATGAGCGGCTGGCGAAAGTCGCCGTTGGGCCTGCTTTATTATCCGAATTACTTCAGCGACGGGCTCGCTATCCACGGAAATCCTTCGGTTCCTCATTCGCCGCAAAGCCACGGCTGCATTCGCATTCCCATGTCAGCCGCAGTTGAGATGAGTCGTCAGTTGCCAGTGGGAACCATTCTGCTCATCTATGACAATCAGTCATTCGTTTCGGCGAAAGATTGGATTGACAAATCAGCCGGCAGCAGGCAGTAGCCATTACCACGTCATACCTGCGGCGCGTGAGCATCACGGCTTATTTGCGCCGGCACGCCTCGTCTAAACCCTCCAGTGATGTCTTACTTTGCGGTTTTTCTTTGCGGCTTTGCGTGAACCGGCTTGCATCAAGAGATAGATCTCACGCAAAGACGCCAGGGCGCAAAGATGCGCAAAGGCAAAATGAGACGCTGCCAACCATTCATCAAACTAACGGTCGCCCGCGTAGTTGCGAGATAATAAGCAACGCGCTCTCTCAGGCACTCGTCAATTATCAATATGCTCCAATGCCCACGATGCGGACGGCAGTTTTCCAACGACGTGTTGGTGTGCCCAAACGATCACACGCCGCTGCAAGCCGACGCTACCCTCGCGGACGTGCCGCTTGATCCGCTCCTGGGCCGAGTCTTCGACGGTAAGTATCGATTGGATGAACGTCTGGGCGGTGGCGGGATGGGCACTGTCTATCGCGCGACGCATCTGCTCATCGATCGTCCGGTCGCGCTAAAGGTGTTAAGCCAGAGGTTCGTCGGCGACCAAACGGCGCAGCAGCGCTTTCGTCGTGAAGCGCGCGCGGCCGGTCGGATGCAGCATCCGAATGCCGTCACCGTCACCGACTTTGGCGCCACTGAAGATGGTTATCTCTACATAGTCATGGAGTTGCTGGAGGGGCGCACGCTGCGTGATTTGCTCGCGCATGAAGCGCCGCTCGATCCAGCGCGCGCGGTTTCGATCATCCTGCAAACCGCATCAGCGGTCGGCGCTGCGCACGATGCCGGTTTGATTCATCGCGATCTTAAGCCGGCAAATATCTTCATCGTGCAGCGGTCGAACATTCCCTCAATGGTAAAGGTTTTGGATTTCGGTGTCGCCAAGTTCATGGTCGAAGAGCAGGACGATGACTACAACACGCTCACCCAGGTCGGCGCGATTATCGGCACGCCGCGCTATATGTCGCCAGAGCAATGCTCCGGCGCGGCATCTTTGACGCCGGCTTCCGATGTTTACAGCCTGGGAATAATTCTCTACGAGATGCTGACAGCCGTGGTGCCATTCAACGCCGACACTCCGCTGGCGGTCGCGCTAAAACAGGTTACCGAACAACCGCAGCCGCCGCACGAAATCATCGCTTCGCTTCCCGGACCGCTCGAACGAATCGTGCTGAACGCTCTCACCAAGGATCCAAACATGCGACCGCGCGACGCGAATGAATTTCGACGAGAAGTAATCGCAACGGCCGAGTCGCTCGGGCTGGAGCATGCGGAAAGCCCGAACGTCACGACCTTTGAAAAACTGCGCAGCGCCGGGACTGAAAGTCCCTCCGGCCGTTTGGTCATCGATCTCGCAACCCTGCGGCAGGTACAAGCGGCAACGGGCGCATCGGGCGCGACAACGTCTGAGAGCACTCCCAATCAGACGGTGCGATTAGATTCAGCGGCGGCGAAACCCGAATTCCATCGGGTGAATGTTCCTTTCGCGGCGCCAAAGTCGCGGCGATCGCAGCTCGTCGTCGCGGGAATCATTCTGCTTATCGCGATTCTTGGTTCAGTGGTGCTGGCAGCTCGATGGTGGCGCGGTGCGAACTCGAACCTGGACGCCGGGAACGTATCAGCCACTGCCTCGCCGACGCCAAGCCCGGATGGGACGGCGTCGCCTTCGCCGAGTCCGACGCCGAAAGCGCAACCAGCGAATCGACCTTCGCATCAACGTCAGGAAAAGCCTTCTACCGCGAAGAAGATCCTAAACAAGATAAAAGGAATATTTAGATAGTGCGACGGTATCCACCCACAGGCACCGCGGCCATAGCTTCGCCCCTTTCCATCTTCAGGTGAGAGGAAACGAGCGCGGGAAGAGTCAGAGGGAAAACTACCGCGGCGCAAACGCCAGGAGGTACGCTGAGATCAGGATTGAGTTGATGATGAGTGCATAGATTCCAGCCAACACATCGTCAGCCATAATTCCTAATCCTGACTCGAGCGCTTCAAGCCGCCGAATCGGATATGGCTTCCAAATATCGAACGCGCGAAAAAGAATGAACGCCGAGACGATGCTCCACCATGAGTGAATCCAAAACGGTCCGGACAAGAGAGCAATCATCTGGCCGGCAACTTCGTCGATGATGACGATTGAAGGATCTTTCTTTTGACTTGCCTTCTCGACTCGCGTGGCTGCCCAAATTCCTGCGAGCGTGATCACAAAAATCACGAGCAACATTACAGCCAATTGCGGCGTGAATATGTAAAGAAGATTGAGTCCCCCTCGCGAGGCATTCGTCTCAAGTACGCCGTACAGCCAACCCCAGATTGCGAGATACAAGCCAACGCCGACCATCGATCCCACCGTCCCCGGCGCGATCGGAAAATACCCCACGCCCACGGTCGCGATGGCCAGCGCCATATAGTCTCCCGCAGTACGCCTGCGCTTCGCGCGTGAAATCTCACCCGCCGGAATAGCGACCGGGGGATTCAGTTCATCGCTGGATTCTTTGATAGGCATTTTTATTAGTCCCGCGTAAGCGGACGTTTTGAGAATAGCCCAGTCATTTATGGCTGGGTACCCGCGCGCCACGCGGACTGTCAAGATGAGGAAGAGTCCGTCGAAATGATTCTTCCAACCAGATCGTATTCCTGCGCCTCTCCAATCAAGACATCCACCATCTGACCCGCGGTTGGAACGAACCCTTCCGGCGCATCGTTGATCAGAACACATCCGTCGATGTCGGGCGCCTGAGTTTCCATCCTGCCCTGCCATAACAAATCGCTTTCATTCGATTCGCCTTCGAACATGACTTGCACGGTTTTACCAATCATCGCACTGTGCTTTCGTTTGGCGATTTTCGATTGCGCTTTCATCAATTGAGCGCGACGACGCTCAGCGATCTTAGGCTCAACTTTGTTCGGCAGGTCGAACGCCGGCGTGCCTTCTTCATCGGAATACGTAAACACGCCGACTCGATCGAATTCGACATTCTTCACAAAAGTCATCAGCTCAGTGAAGTCTTCGTCAGTCTCGCCCGGAAATCCAGTGATGAACGTAGTGCGCACACCGATTCCAGGCACGTGACTTCGTACTCGTTCGATCAATCGCTCTAGCGAACCGCGATTGCCGCCTCGCTTCATCAGCTTCAAAACGTTCTGCGACGCGTGCTGCAAAGGCATGTCGAGATACTTCACCGCCTTCGGTTCTTCCGCGAGCACGTTGAGAAACTCGTCGCTGATGTGCGTCGGATACGTATACATCACCCGCACCCACTCGATGCCGTCGGTGTGCGACAGCTCGCGCAGCAAGTGCGCGAGCGCGTCCTGCTTATCGAGATCTTCGCCGTATCGTGACGAGTCCTGCGCCACGAGAATTAATTCCTTCACGCCTTCTTCAGCAAGCTGATGTGCTTCGGCGACGATCGAGCCAAACCGCCGGCTGCGAAAGTGTCCGCGCATTTGCGGAATAAAACAGAAGGCGCAGGGGCGATCACAACCTTCGGCGATCTTTATGAAAGCGTAATGACTCGGCGTCGCGAGTACGCGCGGCGTCGATTCATCGTAAAGATAAGTCGCCGATCTGTTGCCGAGCGGAATTACCGGCAGTGAACGCGTGTTCGTCTTCGGATCGCAGACACTGAGGATGTCGTTGATTTGACTCGTACCGATGAACGCATCGACTTCCGGCATTTCGGCTTTCAATTCATCGCGATAGCGTTCGACTAGGCATCCGGCGACGATTAGTCTCTTAGCTTTACCTTCCGTCTTCAATCGAGCGGCTTCGAGAATAGCGTCGATCGATTCCTTCTTGGCTGAATCGATGAAACCGCACGTGTTGACGACCACCGTGTCCGCGTCCTCAGCGTTCGCGGTAATTTGAAAACCCTTTTGCTTGAGCTGGCCCATCATCACCTCGCTATCGACGAGGTTCTTCGGACAGCCCAGACTGATAAATCCAACCTTGTTCATAAGACTATTTCACCACAGAGGACACCGAGAAAACGAACAGAGTACGATCAGGCTCTCCCCCTCTTTGATTTTGAATTCTCTCCTCTGTGTCCTCTGCGGTTAATTCTTCATGATTCACCGCAGCTTGACCTGATAATCGGTAAACACCCACTCGAATTTTGCCGACGCACCCTGAAAGAGCGTGTCCAAATTCACCTTATGAAGCATGCGCAAGCCCCTCACGGTCTCGTACTCAAGCGAAGCCTGAACAGTTGTATTGCTGCCATCAGGTCGTTGAGAGGAGGCGGTGTAGCCCTTGAGCACTAGCCCAGCCGGCGTCTTTTCCAGAATGGGTTTGAGCGAGGAAGTGCGGTCAACGGCGACAGCGCTGATTTCGGTGACGGCAAATTCGTTGTCCGTGTCGATCGCCACATCAAGGTCATTCTGCCTTTGGAGAAAGCGAAAACCGTTTGCCCGTCGCTCAACAGCGTAATCACTCCCAGGCGCCGGAAACGGAGACGAGAGCAGGAAAATCGACCAGGTCCTGAAGAAGCCAGTTACGGACGAGTTCACGCCCTTGAAAATCTTTTCGACGGCTTCCAATTGATCCACCGGCACGGCCTTGGCGTCATGCGAAAGCTGCAGCTTGCCTGCCGCGTCGATCGAAATCCAAAAGTGGAGATTATTGAGCAGCGTCCTGGCATTCGGAGCGGGGTTCGTCCCTTCGAGCAGCAGGTCCCAGTTCGGCTGGATCGCGACCTGGACATCCGACAGCCCCAGCGTTCTCAGGTTGTAGTAACGTTCGCGCGCTGCCTGCAGCGTCTTCGCCTTGTCGATGTCGCTCGTTTGCGCTTTACAGACAGCCGAAAAGCAAAAGACCATGACGGCGATCAGACTGCCAATCAATTTGCGCGAGCAGCGACGACCGATCATGATTTGCCTTTCTCTAAGCGCGTGAGGATTTCACTCAAGGCCTGACGATCTGATGCGGTTAGCTGCTCACTGCCGAAGCGAACGCGATTGTAAGCATTCGTGATCGTTTTCGCCTCGGTCACGCCGGCCGCAGACGCAAATTCCAGAGGAGTCTGGTAGAGCTCACGTTTGATTCCCTGCTTCTCGAGAGCCTTTAACAGGCGCCGATAAAAATCGACGGAGGCCGAGTCCGCATCTGAAGATTTCTCCCAAACCTTGAGCGCACGCTGCCAACCGTAACGTCGCGCGCGTCCAGTGAAAAAGATCGTCATCATGAACACCGCGATGCCGCCAACTCCCAAAAGCAAAGGCCTGATAAATAGGGGAAAAGTTTCGCGAAGATTTGCGAACTTAGTTGCTGAACTGCGTCCCAAATCAACCAGCTGTTGACGAAGTGATGAAACTAACGAGCGCTGTTCCTGCTTGTCGTACGCGACCACGTACTGAAACCACATCAACTCCATGGCTTCGGAATACTTGCTCAACATGCCCGCGAGTCCTGTGCGCTCAAGCGATGTGCGTCCAGCCGGCGGCGTCGGATCGAAAGTCACCCACGAATTTGTCTGCGGGAAATAGACTTCCACCCACGAATGAGCGTCACTCTGCCGAACCGTGTACGCACCCGCGGTTTCGTTGTATTCACCCGGCAGAAAACCGTTGACGACGCGTGCAGCTACTTTGTGCGTGCGCAGCATCACGGCCATCGCGGTCGCGAAATATTCACAGTGGCCCTGCTTCACATTGAAAAGAAAATCGGCGAGCGGATCTGCACCACCGGCTTTCAATTCCAGCGTGTATCCGTAATTGTCGCGCAGGTAAGATTCAATTGCGTGTATCGCGTCGTACCAGTTTGTAGCGCCGCGCTTCCGCAGCACGTCGCGCGTGAGTTCGTGGATGCGCGGATCGAGATTCGCCGGCAGTTCCAGATACCGCGCTGATTCGACCGTGTACTCAAGGCGATCCGAGCGCAGCGTCGCCGGACTTGGCTCGGTCGTATCCGAAAACACTTTGTAAGCGACTCGCTCCTGGTCGTGCGGCCGCGTTTGGATCGCGCCTTCTGAATCAATCCGCAGAAACGGTAACTTGCCCTGGACCGCGACTACGCGTCGTGCGCCGAAGAGCACCGGCGTATCGACCGGCTCAACAAAGAATGTTTGCGTCGTCAATCGCTGCAGATCTTCGGTTGTGCCCAGTTTGAAAAATCCACTCTCGCTCTGCTTCGTTTCGAATCGTTCAGCCGTGCGCGATTTCTTCCAGGCTTTGCCGGTGAATTCATCAAGCGCCACTCCGCGCCAGCGCAAACCATTCGGCGGCACTGCGCCGAGATTGTCGATGCGCACATGCATGAACACTTCGTCGTTACCTTTGAGCCGGCCAATTTGCCCAAGCGTGACGTTATCGGAAAAGCCGATGAATCCCGAGACGCCATTCCCCCCACGGCGAAGCGCACTAGATGCCGTGCGCGGGGCAATTAGAAAGAAAGGCAGCGCGAGAATGACGATTAGGATCAATAGGCCGACCGAAACGAGAGGTAGCCGGCGCGTCTCGAGATACTTTCTCTTCCAAAGCCTCATCGGCAGTTTCCGAAACAGAGCGCTGTCAGGCGGAACCAGTAGCCTGGTTTGCGTCGCCGTAACTTTCTTGCGCGATTTTTGAATCTCAAACGCAACCACGGTTGAGAGTGCGCAGAGCAAATAGAGAATTAAGGTCGCCAGAAACAACGGACTTGCAGTGAGACCCGCGGCCAGGAGGACAGTGAAAAACGAAATTAGATAAAGGAAGAACCAGTCGCGATCGGCTTTGCGCTGCAACGACTTGATGGCAGAGAGAAAGAGAATGAGATGCGCGAGTATCGAAACCTCTACGCTGCCGCGTTTGCCTGTTTCCAGGAACTGAAGCTGGAGATACGGCGTAAGGACGCGCCAATCAAAATAGAAAATCGGAATCGAAACAAGAATAAGAACAAGAGCGACTCTCTCGGTGAACTGCCAGCGCGTGCCCTCGAGTTTGAAGGCAACAACCACGATCAGGACAAAGGCGCCCACCAGCCACGCACTTACGCCGCCCGCGCCAAACAACGCCAGCGCCGCAGCCGCGACCATCGCGTACGAGGTGAATCGGAAATAAGTCGAGAAACTCACGAATGCTAAAGTTTAGCTGAATGTAGGATGATTGACGAACTGAATAACTTAGCAAGTCCCACAGAAAGACCGTTGACTCAGAGGTGATGGCGTAACATAATCCGCCGCCAGAAATTAAGCCGGTTCGTCGCAAACCTTGCGCAGGAGGAGCTTCCGATGTTCGCCGGTCTCACTTGCTCTCGCAGACATGTTCGACACTCTCGCAATGGCGTTTTCGCTTTATTGGTTCTGGCATGCTTGGCTGTATCTGTAGTCGCTCAGAAGAAACGCATTCCTCCCGGTGGCCGAATTGCTGTGGTGGTTGATGCGCGACTTGCCGCGCTTCGTGGCAATCCGAGCTTGAATGCATCACTGGTGCGGCGACTGGGCCGCGGAAGTTTCGTCTCAATTCGCGGCAGTCAACGAACGGGGGATGGAATACTTTTTCATCGAGTCGCAGTTAGTAGTAGAACGTCAGGGTGGATTCAAAGCGATGCGGTAGTTGCCGGCTGGCGGGCGAATGACGATGACCGGCTGTTGCGGCTCATAGCAGGTCCCGATGAGTTTGAACGACTCGCGCGCAGTCGGATCTTTCTTGATACCTTCCCGCATTCGCCTCTCCGTCCGACCGTGCTCTTGCTTTACAGCCAGGCTGCTGAAGAAGCGGCCGAGCAATTGACGCGCTCGGCTCAACGGCAATTCACCCGCAACGAAATCCCGGAGAACGGCGCGCCATTATTCAGTTACTTTCTAAATTACAACGGCCTCGATCGCTACAACCGTCAGGGAGCGCGCTTCGTTTTCGCTGAATCGACGAAGAGCTTTCATTACGAAGGCGCTGCGTTGCGCGAGATTCTGCGACGCTATCCGCAGAGTAAGGAAGCTCTTGAAGCGCGTGCGATGCTCGAGAAACTGGAAGCCATTAAGACAAAGAAGTGAACCGGATCTTCGTCTGCCTTCCAAAATGTAGTGGCTTGCGCATGCACAAGGGTTCAAACTGCAGGCGTGAGATAAAGTAGCCAGGGGTAGAGCGCGTAGCGAGCGACATCCTCGGATCGTATTCATCATCGAACCCCAGCCCGCTTCGGCGAGCGGCAGAAACGTGTCGTGACCAGTTGTCGCGCAACAATCGTTGACTAGTCGCGACTGTCCGTCATATTTTCTCACTGCAATATGAAATGTCTTCTCACGATCAGTCTCACTCTTTTGCTGCCGGCCATCGCAGTCGGCCAAAGCGCCAATCTCCCTCGCGCTCAAATCAAAGAAGGTGAACAACAACTCTCCAATCTCGGTTACTGGACCGGTCCGATTGATGGAGTCTTCGACGCCGGCTCGCGCTCAGCTTTGTTAGCGTTCCAAAAGTGGCAAGGTCGCGAGGCTTCTGGTCAATTGACTAAGGAAGAACTCGACGCGATTCGCACGAGCGCGCTTCCCAGAGCCAGAGAAATCGGTTACGAACACGTCGAAGTCGATCTTGATCGTCAGGTGCTGATGCTGGTGAAAGAAGACGGCAGCGTCAGAGTGCTTCCGGCCTCGACGGGCAACAACGCGACTTTCGTAGACGAAGGTCAGGAGAGCATAGCTTACACACCGCGCGGCAGATTTCTCGTGTACGCCAAAGACGTTGGCTGGAAGACTGGTTCGCTCGGCTCAACTTACTACGCGAACTTCATCAGCGGCGGCGTAGCGATTCACGGCAGTCGCAACGTTCCCAACGAACCCGCCAGCCATGGCTGCATCCGCATCCCCATGTTCGCCGCGCGGGAAGTTAGTAATCTTTTGAAGCTCGGTACGATCGTGCTGGTCTACGACAAAGCCTCATTCGTTTCAGCGAAGGATTGGGTGAAGAATCCGAAGTTGAAGGACGCCGCGCTGGCGAATATCGCCGCGGATGATGAGTACATTCCAGACGCTCTAACGATGAAGTCCAAATCGCTTGGAACAAAGAGACCGCGGCCGAAGTTGATTCGAGCCTGATCGAAAATCAGAACTGTCAGAACTTGGGGCTAGCGATCGCATCGGTTACTCGAATGAAACAAAGCACCAGGAGATCAAGCAGTTGCTTGCTTCGCGAGATAACACGCTAGGCGGTCGGCATCAACGTCACTCATCTGCGTAATCTTCGCGCCTACCAACCACTTTCCCATCGGGCCGAGTCGATCGCAGGTCACCATCGACAATACGGCGGCAATCACTGACCCGGGCAAATTCACCGTTACGAACAAACCACACCCTGGGCGCATCAGTTCATCTTCGGGCAAATGCGTACCGACAAATGAAAGAGCCATTCCGCCCTGACTGATCACTTCACAGTGGCCTCTCGAGCCTTTTGAATACGATACATCCCACGTCAGAGGGTTGCGCTCAACCAGGGATATAAGCGCCGGCAAGTGTACTTTGTAGCGCGGAAACCTGCGCTGCTTGCCATTGGTTTCCTTATGCCTGGCGGGAGTCCTGGGAAGTTTGCGAAACGGGTCGAAGCCTTTGAATTCCAACCCGCAGTTATTGCACAACAGCTCCCGAAAGCCGGCGACCTGCAGGACAATAACAGGATCATTGTAGCCACGCTGAAGGCGTGTGCTCTTACATCGTGGGCACCACATGGAAATCCACCTGCCGCGCCTGGGCGAATTCTGATTTCAGTAAAATGAGGATGAGATGGGACTTGGAGAGGATAACAAAAAGCACGCTGCCCCTGCCAGAGATTTCTTTGCGGGCTGAAGTTATCGCCTGGAACTAGCCCGACCGTTAAGGGAGAGTGCGTCCCCGCCCGCCTCGGCGGACGATTGAAAATGGCCCAGCACTTCAGTGCTGCATGGTGGTTTAGAAAAACATTCAAGAGCCCGCCTTAGCGGGCGATAAAAGTATTGGGCCGAGTGCGAAGTCCGATATCCCCGGACGTCAGGAAAACCAGCCGCGGATCAACGCGGATTTCCGCAGGTCAGAACTGCTCAAATGTCTTGTTCTGATCCGCGTTTATCCGTGTGAATCTGCGGCTGAACTGTCTTGCCCTCCCTCACGGTCGGGCTTCTGACACTACCCTCGTGCTATCTGTACTTTCGTCCCATACTCGAGCGACGTATAGAACTTCCCTCGACCTTGTGGTGTCAGATCCAACACATTCCAAATCGGACTTAACTCGTCGATGCCGCGCTCCTTGATTTCGGGATCCAGCCAGGGATGACCACTGTAGAAATGACGCAGCGTGCCGTCGCTGTCTCGGGTGAAAACCGAAATTGTTGAGTCCTGATTCCCTTCCTGGTCTTCGCTACCGAGGTCGTATTTGAACGTGCTGTCGCCGGCGGAAAGAAGACGCAATTTGTCCCAACCTCTTTCGCGCGCATACGCTCGGAGCGTGGCCGGATCGGCCGCCGCCACGATCGCAAAATCAACATTTTGTGCGAGGTGGTGGGCGACGCCATTGTAGCCATCGATCCAGGCAGTACACATCGGACAGGCAGTCGTCTGCTTCTTTCCAAACATGAGGTGGTAGACCACCAGCGAACGATCCGGCGCCGTGAACAATTCGCTCAAGCGAACTTTGGTGATTGTGTCATCGCTCTCACTGAGAGAAGCCCGCCCTTCGGCAATAGCCCGATCACTGTGGGCGGCAGTCATCGGGGCAGTAGCCCGACCGTTAGGGAGGGCGTAGAGACTGCAATCAAGAAACTCGTAATCCTGAATCTCCGCGCCTTTGGGCAGCGCACGCCGCAGCTCGGCGACACGTTCTCGCGCACGCATCAATTCAATCTCCGCCAGCCGCACCTCCTCGCGCTTCGAGAGGTATTCTGCCGACTCGTTCGTTAGATTGGTTTGGCGATAACTCCCGTCGATCATTTCCTTGACCATGAGTCCCCTGCCTTTCAAATTCGGGAATCAGTTGTCCCGAGGGTTATATCGAAATCTTACGATCAATCGAACGGGATATGAACCGAGCGCGCGAGACTGGGCTATAATCCTATGATGAAATTTGAATGGGATTCGCGAAAGGCGAAGCGGAACTTTGCCAAACATAGAGTCTCATTCGAAGAAGCAACCACCGTTTTCCTCGATCCATTGTCCGCGACAGGTGATGATCCAGATCACTCCGCGAACGAAGATCGATTTATCACTTTCGGCATGTCTTCGAGCGGTAGGCTGTTGACAGTCTCGCATACCGAGCGCAATGATTCGATTAGGATCATCAGCGCAAGGCGTTCGACCAAAGAAGAACGAGAAGTTTATGAAGAAAAGTAAATCAGAACTCAACGATTGGACGAGGCCGTCATACAAACGGTCCGACTTCAAAAAGATCGAGCGAGGCAAGTACGCTGCTCGTATGCGGGCAGCAACAAACGTGATTGTGCTCGATCCCGAAGTAGCCAAGGTGTTTCCCAACAACGAAGCCGTCAACAAGGCCCTGCGCGGACTGATTGAAGTCGCTCGCGCCTCTGCTAAATCTGAGCGCAGAGCGCGCACGTGACTGAGAAGCCACGCATTCGCGCCTCACAACCTCGAGCCAGAAAGCCCCGGACAAGGACCACGGCAAAGTCGCCCGACCGTGAGGGAGGCGTTTCTTCGTCCGCGCAGCGGACGAAATGAGAATAGCCCAGCACTGAAGTGCTGAGTAACAGGCCAACAGAATGATTTCGAGCCCGCTTAGCGGGAGACAGAAGGCCAAAAGACGGTGATATACTCGCGCCGAAAGTAGGGCGAGGATGTCACCGTCAGTAAGACTCGATGACGTTATCGAAGCACTCGAGAGTCCGGGCGATGAGCACGTATATTATCTCGACAAGCGCACCGGGGAGATTGTCCTGGTCACGGATGAAGATATGAGTGCAGCCGAAGAGGATGAACTCATTTCTGCGTATCCTGATTGGCAGCGAGACTCCATCCTGAAAGCGCGTGAAGTGCTTCGCGATTCTGAACAATTCATTCAACTTCCGGATCGATTTGATATTCACGAGTACAAGATCATGGAAGACTTTTGTCTTGCATTCAAGGATCGACAGGTCGGCGGAAAGTTGCTGCGACTGATCAAGGGCAGCGGCGCCTTCGGACGGTTTAAGAATGCCATTCACGAACTGAGAGTTGAGAAGGCCTGGCACGAATTCAAGAGAAGCGAGCTTGAGAAGATAGCGATCGACTGGTTGGAAGAGAACGAGATTCCTTACAGCCGTGACGAGACAATCGATGTCTCAGACGTAAGCATGTGACATAATCACTGGATCGAGCGGGGCAGTAGCCCGACCTCCGAGGTCCCCGACCGAGAATCTCGGTTGGGGGCGGGGCGGTGAGGAAGGATGTTTTCGTCAGCACAGCGACCGTCTTTCGTCCGCGTAGCGGACGACTGAGAGTAGCCCAGCACTTCAGTGCTGGGTAACGAACGAGAGAATGATCAGAGCCCGCTTTAGCGGGCGGCAGAAGATCGCTACCTCTGTCGCCCGTTTCACGGGCTTCGATCGTTATTGGAATGCTTCCCGAGCGATGAATCGCTGGGCTATTTCCGGTCGTCCGCCGCGCCGACTAAATTCTAACAGCAAGCTCCGTCGTCTAATCCATTCCTAACTCTCGGCGCAAAGCTAGGACATCAGGTTTGAAAAGGTTATCCGCCGATACCTCCGCGTGCCCTTCGTAGAGTAACAATAGACTCTCCAACAACTCACGCCCTTCTTCGCTTTTGGCCGCTTCGCGCGGGGTCATGTCGTTGAGTGCCGGGACCGGCAAATCAAACCAAGTCTCCCAATGTTGTCTGGCGGTTTCTTCGATCTTAGCGCGTAACTCCGGTGGTGCATCGTCCAAAGAAATGAAGCCGGTCCCGTTGCTGTGGCTTTGACCGGTTGAGGACGATCCTGGCCCGGTGAGGGATGAAGCCCGCCAAATTTCCTGAACCTGCGACTCAATGGATTCGATTAACGTTGTCTTGTAGGTTGCAGACTCACCGAGCCGTTCTTCAACTAATTGTCTAACCAACTCAGCTCGCATGGTTGAGTTCACTTCAATTACAAGACGTTTCTCGTCGATCTTGAGGAGCCCAAGTAACACAGGCCCCGCCAGCCGCTTTCTTGCTTCATCACTCCCGCCAAGCCAGGCTATCTCGGCCTTTTTCACGATCCCATTCTTAATAGTTGAGTCCTTCAATAAATCGCTTTCGTCGCGGCCTTGATCTAAATCTTTCAGCGCGTGAAACGCTATGTCAGCGGACTCGATGTCAAAATAGAGCTTTTGAGGAAGCATTGGATCGCCGTCCGTATTGACCAGAGTGGGCGGAGCAAACATCCCTCTCAATAGGTGGAGATATAAGCCACGAATGTCGTACTCAAACTCATGCAGGTGCTCCGTCGTAATTTCTGAATTGTCGATCTGCGCCAAAATCCACTTGCGCAGGTCTAGCACATCACGCTTGGCAGTTGGACGTAAAGCGCAAGGACCGGTGCCAATGTTTGACTTGAAGCCAACCACGTTTGTGGTTGCACAATAAATAATCTCGCCTCGTTTCATCATTTCCGAACCTGATCGCTCAACAACTTCATATCGAAGGCGACGGAGCAAATCGTATAGAGTCATTCCAGTTCCCGTTCTTACTTCAACAACCTCGCATAAGGTATACGGACAACGGTTCGCCGCGCGCAGCAGCGAATCCTCGTCACGGTTAATCCTGTTTTCGTGGTAATGAAGAAACAATTCGGCGACTGTGGTCTCTCGGTATTGATTAGCCGGCGGAAATTTCATTTCAGCGATCCAATTGAAGAGAAACCAAGGCATGAACAATGGCTCCATTGGCGATTCTGGCTGGTAATCTTCCACTGACTCGCCATCGTTGAAATCCTTCCACGCCTCGTTAACCAGTTCTGGCCCGAAATTCTGAAACGCAAATGTCATCAACTTGGGAATCAGGCTGGCATGGATTTGGCGCGAGAGACGGTATTGAAAATCAGACGTACGGGAGGACGCGAGACAGCAGGCCTTGTACTTCTTACCGCTACCACAAGGACAAGCATCGTTTCGGCCGACTTTCTTCATTCGGTTTATCGAGCGTGCTTCGAATCGGCAATAGAAAAGCCCGCTCAAGTTTACCCTGAGCGGGCTGTCCTTAATAATCCCGGCGGCTTCCTACTCTCCCACACAGTTGCCCGCGCAGTACCATCGGCTCCAAGAGGCTTAACTTCCGTGTTCGGGATGGGAACGGGTGTGGCCCTCTCGACACAACCACCGGAAAACTCAAATGCAGGGGCCGGGGACCAGGAGTCGGTTAACCTCAAACTCACCGGCACAACGGTCCTGCAGAATCAAAGAACTTTTTCGGTAGCGGGGGCCTGGTCGTCGCGTGCAAGCTGCAAAGCTCGCACAGCTACAGGCTGGGTCCGCGCTACGGAACCGGTTCGAGATCCTCGAAACAGTCAACGCCCTCCCTTACGGTCGGGCTACTGCCCCGTTGATCTCAGATTCAAAATCGAATAGCGACAAGGCAAGCCTGTGCAAAGTCTAAAAGCGTTCGCGCGTTTATCTAAAAATCTGCAATTCGAAATTACAAATTCCAGACCGCGTTGCTGCCAGTAAATTTTACGGTCAAGCCAAGGGACTGATTAGTAGTGGTCAACTGAGCACATTACTGCACTTACATATCCACCCTATTAACCTGGTGGTCTACCAGGAGTCTCGCTGTCAGGATTAATCTCGGGTCTGGCTTCACGCTTAGATGCATTCAGCGTTTATCCATGCTCCACTTAGCTACCGAGCGTTACGGCTGGCGCCATAACTCGTACACTAGAGGTGGATCCATCCCGGTCCTCTCGTACTAAGGACAGATTCCCTCAATC
>DATLVM010000549.1:0-2438 GCA_035577445.1 Pyrinomonadaceae bacterium | reverse complement strand
ATTGAGGTGATCAGAGATGAAAACCCGAAGCAGACGCGTTCTTAATGTGCCTTGGTCGTTCAGGGCCCAAAAGCCGTTCTTCAACACGACGATGGCCGGTCGTACGCTGGCGCTGATCTTTATATCGTGCGTTAATCCTTCGTAGAATTTCATGCCGACGTAATTTCCAAAGAGATCTCCATTCGAATAGACGCCCGTGATTAATGTTCCATAGATTGTCTCTTCGGTTCTTTGGCCCCAGCGAACGGCTTCGCGTGCGCTTTCGTCCGGCGACTTTCCTCCGTCCAGGGCGCGTTTATAAATTTTGTAATACGTATATCCTTGCTGGAAAATATGCCCGAACTTGTCAGTCCCAAACTCGTGGCCGTAAAGCTTTACGGTTGGACTCAAGCCAATATTGCCGGTAGGCCAAAAGAGGAACAGAGATTTCCAAAAGCTAATCTTGTACCGGGCCGGACGATTTTTGAATTCGTGCTTCTCGATCCAACTCTCGATTTTGCAGAAGGGCACGAGACCAGCACCTAGTTTTTCATACACGGCTTGTGCCAGTGCTGGTTCAGACCGCAGGTAGTTCAGTTCATTCCTTGCCCGATCTCTGTTGCAAGATCTGGACTTCGAATCATAGAAGGACTTCAAACACAAATCATCGTCGAGAATCCGGCCGTTGATCTCGTCGATGGCTTCTTGAATTCTTTGTTGTATCTGATCCGAAGCCTCATTGCCGATGTCCGCAAGCGGCGTAGGTGGAAGATCATACTGATCGGTTTCAAAGCCGGTAACGGTCGGAGGACTTGCGAGAATGGCAAGACAAACCAACGAGACGGCTAAAAACCGACGAAATTGGCACATGACTCTTTACCGATCGATTTCACGTCCATCGATCGCCATGGTGATCTTGATCAGGTTCGTGCTCCGTGCCTTAGACGCATAGTCGCTGCCTGAGAACTCATAACCTTGAACGTTCCCAGCAAGCGAGGTACGAGCGCCATACAGAGACCCGCGGCCAGCAAGACCCCGCAACCGTATTGCGCCGCAGTCAAGCCCCAATAACGTGGATCGGCATCGATTAGGTCTGTGGCTCGCAGAAACTCGAGACCAAATCGGGTGGCTCCATAGGCCACGAAGATCGTGGCAATGTAGGTCTTCGGCTGCGCGTGCCATCGGCGGCAGAGAATTGTCAAAGGTACCAGCAGCAGAACTACTACTAAGAACTCGTCGAGCCCGAGATTGTGCCGGGGGCCCGCAGGATAATTAACGGCCAGGAAAAAATTCGATCGAGTCCCCAAGTGATCGTGCGAGACAGCACAGCCCATGCGGACAAAAGCCCACCACGCGACAAAACCCTGGAGAATGATCGCCAAGTAAGTTAGTCCGGAAATTCTTCGCCACTTTGAGTAAATCCAGAGCGCCGCCAGACCGCCCGCAAACGCGCCAATGGAACTGAGCCCAGTGAACACGTGTAGGACGGCCGAGATGCCCTCACGTCTAAGCACGTCCGGCTGATAAAAAAGAAGCTCGGCGAGATGCGCGGTGAACAGTCCGATCGTAAACATCCATGCCAGCGCCCATTGCATCCGGTTAGGCGGAATACCATCGGCTTTTGCGCCGCGCATTATCACGAGATAACCACACAAAAGACCGATCGCGAACAACCCGCCAAAGGGCTGAAGTGACAGCGGCCCGACTAAATGAATCGGTGGAAGCGAGAAATATGGAAGCATCGCTATTAACCCTCTCTCTAGCCGCCCACGGCCTGTATGAATGCTAATGCTGGCCCACCGCCACGTAAGAACGACGGGCGACGACCATGAGCCCAACGCGGCGCGACACCACCTCGAGCCGTCGAACTTCGCCGTCTGGAGACGAAATCACGGCGCGCGTTGGTTTGTAAGTAATGACGTACTCGGCATCGACCAATCGCGCGGCATTCTTGCCATGCTCGAGCATTGCCTCGACGGATTCAGGCAGCCAGAATCGGCCGCCGGTTTCATTAGTTAGATATTTCAGTTGCGCCTGGACGGCCGCCATCGTGTCTTCGTAATCGCGCACGCGTTGCTGCCGCTGCGGATCCGCGTTGACAATTCTGCCGCCGGGTTTATGCAATCGTCGCAAGTGCTCATACCCGGGGTCAGATGGCAAACTGGCCACGGCGTCGTCGGGCGTTATGCTCTTATCGCGGTTTTGGAAAATCTCGCGCGCGTTGCGAAGTGCTCCGCGCGACACGGCCGCATAACTGATGACATGGACTACCACGTTAGCGGCCCCCAATCGCCTGAGCGCTTCCTGCCGATCGAACTTGCCGCCGGCTGTTTCAACCCCGTCAGTGATAAGCACGATATGGCGATTGCCGGCGGGCATCTCATCGAAGCGCTTTGCCGCGGCAACCAATGCATCGGATAGGTAGGTGCGCCTGCCGGAAAGCAGCTTCGTGTCCAGCG
>DATLVM010000548.1:0-17582 GCA_035577445.1 Pyrinomonadaceae bacterium | reverse complement strand
GGGCGTAACTTCGACGTGACGCCCAGTGTATTCGAATGTCATTGGGATTTCGGCCCTCCTCAAACGCGCAGTCGCGTCAAGTTCCTAAACCACCGCGCGACGTTCGCGCGAGCCAGGAATGTGCATCTGATCGCGATACTTCGCAACTGTCCTGCGCGACAATTTGATTCCGTCTTTCACCAGTATTTTTACTACTTGATCATCCGTGATCGGATTGTGAGAGTCTTCTTCTTCTATCAATTTTTTGATCTTTAGCTTGATTATGCGCGTGGAAACCTCTTCACCTTCTTCGTTCAACATGCCTTCGGTGAAAAAGCGGCGCAGCTCAATCACGCCCTGCGGTGTGTGCGCATACTTGCGATTGACGACTCGGGAAACAGTTGAAAGATGCATGCCGATATCTTCAGCAATGTCCTTCAACATCATCGGCTTGATGTACTCAACGCCTTTGTCGAGAAATTCTCGCTGCCGGTTCACGATCGATTCGACGACGCGATAGATCGTCTGCCGGCGATGCTCGATATTACGCAGCAGGTCGACGGCCGAACGCATCTTCTCTTTGATGAAGTTTCGTGTTTCCTTTGTCGTGGTTCCCTGCGAAAGCATCTGCTGATACGTGGGATTGATGCGCAGGCGCGGGCTGCCATCGTCCGCAAAGTAGATCACGTACTCGCTGTCTTCCTCGAGCTTCTCGATATAGATTTCCGGCGAGATCAGGATCGGCTCTTCCGATGTATAGCGCCGGCCGGGATATGGATCAAGCGTGCGAATGAACTGCAATTCCGCCGCGAGGGTTTCGATGTCGATGCCTATTTGTTTCGATAGATGCGGCAGTTTATGTTGCTGCAACTCAGAGAGATGATCTCGAATTAACTGGGTTGCCAACCGATCAGTTTCTCCGCGCGCTTCCAATTGCGTCATCAAACACTCGCGCACGTCACGCGCGCCACAGCCGATTGGTTCCAGGCGCATAACGATCGCCCGCGCCTGCTCGATGACTTCTTCCGACCAGCCACCAAGCGCTGAAATCTCTTCAGTCGAAGCCGTCAGGCGCCCATCCGGATCCAAATTGCCGATCACGCATTCCGCCGCGTCAGAAACTGGACCCTCCGGGGAATCTATGTGCAATTGCCATTCAAGGTGCTCGCTCAACGAGGGCGCCTTCGTCAGAAATTGTTCGAAGGTCGGCGCATCTTCCTTGTATTCGAACTCCTGCGTCTTGTAACCGGGATCGAGGTAGTCCTGAAACTCGCGACCGAAATCAACTTCTTCAAAAGCGTCACGCGAGTCCTCAGGAGCAAGTTCCTCGCCGGCTTCCACGCTCGCCCCTTCGGCGTCGGAATTCGCCGCGAACTCTGTGTCGTGTTCGGGTAAGAAAGAGCTTTCCGCTTCCAGGTCTCCCGATCCATTCGAAGCAGGTTCGCCCATTTCCGGCGCGCTGGCTTCGACGCGCGGCGCTTCAAAGTTCTCGATCTCTCCACCGCTCGCCATATGATCGAGAATCTTTTCGGCCAACTCGCGCGCTTCTTCCTGCGTCGCGACTTCTTCCAGCACCGGATTCTCAGTCATTTGCTGCTGAATCAATTCAGACAACTCAAGCGTAGTCATCTGCAACATCTCGATCCGCTGACGCAGTTGCGGCGTGAGCACGAGACGCTGGGAAAGACTGGTAGTGAGCCTGACTGACATAGATGAAAACTATTCGCGCTAAGCTGCCGGGATTGTTTGCGCTCAGATGCGCGGGAAGATTATAACCGATTGCCTAGCGAGAACGCATTGCGATTCACATCCGGAACTTTTCGCCGAGATAAAGCCGCCGCACTTCCGCGTCTTCTGTCAAGTCGCGCGGCCCGCCCGACCGGAAGATTTTCCCTTCAGCCATGATGTACGCGCGGTCAGTCACGCCGAGGGTTTCGCGCACGTTGTGATCGGTGATAAGGATGCCGATGCCGCGCCCCCGCAGATAGAGAATCACGCTCTGAATGTCGTCGACGGCTTTTGGATCGATGCCGGCGAAGGGTTCATCCAAAAGAATAAACTGTGGTTCAGTTGCGAGCGCGCGCGCAATCTCAGTCCGGCGCCGTTCGCCTCCCGACAGTGAATCGCCGCGCGTGTTGCGTACATGCTCGATGCCGAATTCCTGAAGTAACTCTTCGACTCGCTTCAATTGTTCGCGCCGCCGCAAACCTATTGTCTCGAGCACCGCGAGTATGTTTTCGGCCGCCGTCATCTTGCGAAACACAGAAGGCTCTTGCGGAAGATATCCAAGCCCCAGCCGCGCGCGCAGGTACATCGGCAGGCGCGTGACATCCTGATCGGCAAGCGTCACGCGTCCGGCTTCCGGCGTCTCCAATCCAATGATCATATAGAACGTCGTCGTCTTCCCTGCCCCGTTCGCGCCGAGCAGGCCCACGACTTCGCCAGGTTCGACGTGCACTGACACATCATCGACGACACGGCGACGGCCGTATGACTTTTGGAGATTACTTGCGGCTAACGCCCGCGCAGACGGACGGAGGACTGCGCGATCTCGTCGTTCAGCCGCGATGCTACTTTCGGATGTAACTGGAATGGTCGCTGCTTCGGCCATGCGGATTCGAAATACTGGTGAGAGTCTAACCGTTGCGGACGGCGCGAACAAATTCTTTTACGCGGGCGGCGTCTTTGCGGCCGGGCGAAGATTCGAGCGAGCTGCACGCATCCACCGCAAAAGGCTGCACGCGCGAAATGGCTTCCGCGACATTTTCGGGAGACAGTCCGCCAGAAAGAAAGAGCTGCGGAACAAGTTTGCGAACCGCGCTGGCGATGTCCCAATCGATCACGCGGCCAGTGCCTCCACGAAGTTGCTCGTGAAAAGCGTCCAACATGATTGCCTGAACCGAATAACGAGATGCAGTCTGTGGATCGAATGAACCATTGACGCGAAGCGCCTTGATGATAGCTTTGGCGGGTAGAAATGACTTCAGTTCAGCACAGAATTCCGGCGATTCATCGCCATGCAATTGGACAGCATCAAGGCGCACCTCATTAACGATGCGAACGATTGAATCGATTGCCTCATCAACGAAGACGCCGACCATAGTTGGCGAACTATTCTTACTATCACTTCTTAAGCGCTCGACAATCTCGCGCGCTCGACCCGGTTCGATGTAGCGCGAACTCGGTCGATAGAAATTAAAGCCGAGCATGTCCGCGCCCGAGTCAGTCGCCGCGACTGCGTCTTCGAAATTCGTGATGCCGCAGATTTTTACTTTGACCATGGCTACAAGCTTTGCTCAAAAAGTCTGCGGCTATGCCGCCTGATGTGCGGAAGGCCTTTGGCCTTCCGGCAAGACTGTTCTCTCGATTTGGGCTACGCCCAATTTGTTGGGGCGGAGCCCCAAAATTCAATGTGAACCGGAACGGAAGCGGACAGCGCTTCCGCACATCAGGCGGCAGAGCCGCTGGCGTAAATCACTTTTTAGGCAAAGCCATGCTACACCTTGCCGACTCGGGCCTCATGAAGGCTTTGAGTAAGTTGTCCGAGGGCGCCAACTGGATCGTCCGCCCGCATCAGAGTCTCGCCGATAAGGAAACCTCGATAGCCCGATGCTTGCAATCGCTCGATGTCGTCGCGCGTTTCGATCCCGCTCTCACTGATCAATATTGCGTCTCGTGGCGCGATGGCTATGAGTTCGATCGAAGTTTGCAGGGACACTTCAAAGGTCGCCAGGTTACGGTTGTTGACTCCGATCAGTTTTGCGCCCGAGTCGATTGCCCGTTTCATTTCATCCGGCGTGTGGACTTCAACCAGCGCATCCATTTCGAGATCGTCTTCAGTAAGCTTCCGCAGCCTCAAAAGGGTTTCGTCATCGAGCGCCGCCACGATTAGCAATAACGCATCCGCGCCGGCTTTAGCAGATTCGTAAACTTGAAACTCTTCGAGGATAAAATCCTTGCGCAGGATTGTCAGCGACGTGGTCTCACGAATCGAGCGCAAGTCGTCGAGCGATCCACCAAAGTAATCTTCTTCCGTCAGGACTGAGATCGCCGCCGCGCCGCCGGATTCGTACTGCCTGGCGATCGAAGCAGTGTCGGCGTCGCTGCGAATTGCACCTTTTGATGGCGAGCGTCGCTTAAACTCGGCGATGATGTTCGTTCGTTCGCCGCTTGAAAGCGCAGCCCGCAGCGAATGCGCCACAGCGGTCTCGCGTCGTTTACGCGCGGCGATCTTCAGCGCAGACAGCGGCACGTGGAGTTTCTCCGCCGCGACGCGCCGTCGTTTCGCTTCGATAATCTCAGCCAGCTTATTCACACTGGGTACGCACGCCTCCGGCGTGCCGTCATGCCGCATCTAGCAGGTCGCTGAAAAAGTTCCCTCTCCCTCTGGGAGAGGGTTAGGGTGAGGGCTTACGGAAAAAGAACCAAAAGAAAAACCTCTCTTTTTCTTCACCGCTAAAACCCTCACCCCGGCCCTCTCCCAAAGCGAGAGGGAGTTCTTCAGCACCCACCTAGGAGTTGGTCATTTCAATCAACTCGTTCAGTTTTCGCAACGCTGCTCCGCTGTCTATGGTCGCTTCAGCTAATTTTGCCGCCTCGCGAAAATCGATTTCACGCGCACCGACAACCAACGCCGCCGCCGCATTTATAATAGCCAGAGATCGCGCGCCGTCTCGTCGCTCACCGGAAAGCACCGCGCGGATCATTTCGGCGCTGGCTTCCGCGTCGAGGCACTGCAGTCCATCCAGCGGCGCGCCGCGAACACCAAAGTCTTCGGGAGAAATCTCAAACGATCGCACGTTGTGGCCTGCGGCTTCCGCAACAAATGTTCGGCCTGAGATAGTTACTTCATCCAAGCCGTCCTCGCCATGCACCACCCACGTTCGTTCCGTTCCCAGCAGTGCCAGCGTCTGGGCCAGCGGCTCGAGCAGATCGCGATTCCAAACTCCGATGATTTGTCGTGGCGCGCCGGCTGGATTCGTCAGCGGCCCAAGCAGATTGAAAGTTGTGTGCACGCCGAGCTCGCGGCGAATACCCGCCACGCGCGCCGTCGCGCCGTGATAGAGCGGCGCGAACATAAAACAGATGCCGATCTCTTCCAGACACTTTTCGGAAACTTCCGGCGACGCGGACACATTCACTCCCAACACACCGAGCACATCTGCGCTGCCACACTTGCTGCTCGCCGCGCGATTGCCGTGCTTCGCGACGGGCAAACCAGCGGCGGCGATGACGAAGGCAGCGGCGGTCGAGACATTGAAAGTCTTCGCCGCGCTCGAACCTGTGCCCGCCGTGTCGATAAAGCATTCGTGGTTGGAGGTGATTCGGGTCGCGCGCGCGCGCATGCCTTCAGCCAACCCAGCGAGTTCTTCAACTGTCTCTCCCTTTCGTTTGAGAGCGATGAGCGTTGCCGCGATTTGCGCATCTGTCGCAGTTCCGTCCAGCAACCAATCGAGCAGCCGTAGTGCTTCCGCGCGCGCAAGATCTTCATTGCGCATCAGTCGCGGCAGGAACTCATTTGGTGTTGCCGACATGGATTACAGCTTCAGGAAATTTACCAATAACTTCTTGCCCTGGGTCGTCATGATCGATTCCGGATGAAACTGCACACCTTCGATCTTCATCGTGCGATGCCGCAAACCCATAATCACTCCATCGTGCGTGCGTGCAGAAACTTCAAAACAATCCGGCAGACCGGCATCATCAACTATCAGGGAATGATAACGTCCAGCAGCGAAATCCTGGTCGAGTTCAGCGAAGATCGTCCGGCCATCATGAAGCACCGACGAAGATTTCCCGTGAAAGAGCTTGGGCGCACGCACTACGCGACCGCCGAACGCCTGCCCGATCGATTGATGGCCGAGGCACACGCCGAGGATCGGAATCTTTCCGCCGAAATGTTTGATGACGTCCAAAGATACTCCCGCATCGTCAGGCGTGCCCGGACCCGGCGAAATGACAATGCGATCGGGTTTTAGCTCAGAACCAATTTCATCGACGGTCACTTCGTTGTTTCGACACACTTCAACTTCTTCGCCCAGTTCGCCAAGATACTGAACCAGGTTGTAAGTGAATGAATCGTAGTTGTCGATGACTAGAAGCATGTCGGTGATCAGTGTTCAGTGGTCGGGCGGTCGGTCTTCAGATGTCAGTTTCAGCATCTTTTGCCTACTGCTTAGTGCCTACTGCCTTCTGCTTTTCCGCCTGTCGCAGAATCATCTCGAGGCTTCCACGTCCATTCTTCGCTGCCCATCCGGCGGCGGTGACTCCGTCAACATCTTTGATGCTCGGATTTGCGCCGCGTGCCAGCAGCATTTGCACGGCCGCATCCTGCCCATAAGCCGCCGCCCACATCAAAGGCGTGCCGCCGAGTTTGTTCTTCACGTTTGGATTTGCGCCGGCGTCAAGCAGCAAACCGAGAATCGTCGTATTCCCAAACCACGCCGCCCCATGCAACGATGCGTCACCTTCTTTGTCCTGTTGATTAGCGTCCGCGCCGCGCTGCAAAAGTTTGCGAACGGTTTCGGCGCGTTCACGCCAAACCGCGAGCATCAGCGCGCTGGTGCCCTCCGGCGTTTCGGCTTTCAAGTCGACATTCGGTTGCGACAGCAGCACGTCTCCGACATCCCATCGATTCTCGTGCAGCGCCAGCAGCAACGCTGTCCAGCCGTTTCGACCTTTCGCGTTTACATCCGCTCCGTGTTTGAGCAAGGCCTCCGCGACCGCAGCGTCACCGCGATCAGCCGCCAAAGTTAACGCCGTGTCGCCATTCTCGTCTTTCACGTCCGGTTTCATGCCCGCCGCAATGAACCCGTTGATGGCCATCACATCGCGGTTCTCCGCAGCTTTGAAAAAAGACTTTTCGTCGAATTGATACCCGCGAAGCTGGAGAAATTGTTTAGCGGCGTCAGGCGTCGGCTCATCCGGCAACGCGTCGCTGCACGCGGTGAGACTGCAAAGAATGGCGACGAGCAGTGCAATTTGTATTAGCTTGGGCGATGTCATCTTTCTAATTCGCGCCTTGGGTACGCATGCCTCCGGCATGCAGCACGCCTTGGGTACGCATGCCTCCGGCATGCAGCACGCCAGAGGCGTGCGTACCGATGCAGGCCGCAACCGGGGCGCTCTTAATGCGAACCGGAACCTCAGGCTTCTCATTCTCCGAAGGCGCGCGATTGATCGCGTCAGCCACCTCCATTCCCCGGAGGACGCGGCCGAACGCCGCGAACTTGCCGTCGAGATGCGGGCCATCGCCAACCAAAATGAAGAAATGAGTCGTCGCGCTGTTAGGCTGATCGGTGCGCGCCATCGAGACTATTCCGCGCACGTGATTCAGATCGCTCGGCTCATCCGGAAGATGGCGCGACATTCGTTCGGCGAGTTGCTCGCTCCACTTTTCACTGGTCGAGAGGTTGCCGCCCTGAATCACAAATCCTTTGACCACCCGCGAGAACACCGTCGTGTCCAAAGCCCCCGTGGCAGCGAGATTCAGAAAACTCCGCGACGACTCTGGCGCTTTTTGCGGCAGCACTTCGATCACAATCACGCCCTGTTCGGTATCGAGCGTCACGCATTGTCCCAACATCTTTTCCACTGGAGCTCCGTCGAATGGTTCAGCCTTTGGCTTGGCAGCCTCTGCCGGGCGCGCGTTTGCTTTCTTCAGCGTTTCAGCACCGGGGACGGGGTTCTGAGCGACAGCCCAGGAGTTCATGGTGAACAAAACAGCCACTACAGCGCCGCAGAGCGGCGCGATGTTTATAGAACGCGCACGTCTTGTTAGAGTGCACAGCTCCTTTAGGAGCGGAACCATTCTTTCGCCGATAAATCGGCTCCGACGATTGGGGTAGGTTGTCTTGTCTATAAACATTTCGTCCCTCCGGGACGTCGACGGCGATGTTCGTGCGGCCACTCTGACTTCACAGTCCCTTCTCCGCTAATTCGACCGCGCGAAACAAAGCTCGCGCTTTGTTCACACACTCTTCATATTCTTTCTCAGGAACTGAATCGGCGACAATGCCGGCGCCGGCCTGCACGGTCGCCACGCCGTCCCGCAAGTGTATGGTGCGAATCGCGATGCACGAATCGAGATTGTTGGCGTAATCCACATACAGAACTGAGCCGGCATAGACACCACGCGGCGCGGGCTCTAATTCATCAATGATTTGCATCGCGCGAATCTTTGGCGCGCCGGTGACTGTTCCTGCTGGAAAACAGGCAGACAAAGCATCGAACCGATCATGATCCTCACGCAGCGTCGATCGCAAACTCGACACCAGATGCTGAACGTGCGAGTAACGCTCAATCGTCATCAACGCTTCGACTTTCACTGAGCCGTATTCGGAAACTCGACCGAGGTCGTTGCGACCAAGATCAACCAACATCGTATGTTCGGCGACTTCCTTTTCGTCCGCGCGCATTTCGTCGCCGAGGGCGTTGTCTTCCGCGTCCGTCGCGCCGCGTTGGCGCGTGCCGGCAATCGGGCGATATTCCAATTCCCGACCCTGACAACGAACCAGCATCTCAGGCGACGCGCCGATGATTGATTCATCGCCCATCCGCAGAAAGAACATGTACGGCGAAGGATTCGTGGCGCGCAACGCGCGATAGATGGCCAGCGGCGACGCCGAAGTCTGCTTTGAAAACTGCTGCGCGATCACAACTTGATAACAGTCGCCCGCGGCGACGTATTCCTTTACCTCGTCGACGGCAGCTTCAAATTCAGCGCGCGGCCAGTTCGATTCGAATTCAGTTGCATTACCGCCGGTCGAAGAACTGGATGCGAACACACTTGCCTGATTCAGTCGCTTTTCGATTTCGGCCGTTTCAGCAACCGCTTCGTCGTAAAGCTCCCTTAGCTTCTCTTCATTGCCGCCGGCTTCATCAGTCAGAACGATCGACGTGATCTCCAGTTGCTGTCGCACGCGATCGAAAGCGACGATCGTGCGAAAGAACATCCACGCTGCTTCGTCACTCGTCGATTCTCTGTTGCCGTCTGCCAAAACAGGTTCGAACCAACGCGCCGCATCGTAAGCCAGATAGCCCACGGCTCCTCCGGCAAACGGTGCAATGTTCGGACGCTGCACGAGCTTCTTATCTGAAAAGTATTCGCGCAGGAACTCGATCCCGTTCTGAGTTTCAACCTCCCGCTGTCCATCGCGTTGGACGATCGTTTCGTTTCCGCGACTACGCGCGACCATCAACGGGTTCGCGCCGAGAAACGAATAACGAGCCACGCGCTCGCCACCTTCAATCGATTCAAGCAAAAAGGCGTGCGACGCATCACCGGCGATTCGCATGAACGCGCCCAGCGGCGTTTGTAGATCGGCGAGGATCGAACGCGTGACCGCGACAACGTTGCCGCGTGCGGCGTCGCGTTGGAACTCCTCAAAAGGCGATGGCTTTAGGTCAATCATGGACACGTAAGGTTACCAACTTTGGTTACACGAACAAACCTTGTAATCGAAACCCGGCAGCTTATAATGGGCTTATGAGTACAATGGACACCGTCATCCCAAAGGATCCGGTGATCGAAGTCTACAAAAAGGACATCGATCGCACCTTGTTGCGCGAGAATCTTCGGCTTACCGTTGAACAGCGCTTCGATAATTTGATGAGACTCCAGGAATTCGCCGAAGAACTACGCAAAGCCGGTCGCAAGTTGCATGACGACAAACTTTCCTGAACTTCTCCGGATACTCTCGCGCAAAAGTCGAATTCATCGTGGTTGGCGGCGCAGCGCCCATAGCTCATGGCTCTGCGATGTTGACGCAGGACCTTGATGTCGTCTACGACCGCTCACCAGAAAACATCGAGCGATTGGTGTCGGCGTTGGCGCCTCACCACCCATACTTGCGTGGAGCGCCGCCAGGTCTGCCGTTCGATTGGAGCGCGCGCACTATTTCAAATGGACTTAACTTTACTCTGACAACATCATTGGGTGCGATCGATCTTCTGGGAGAGATTAGCGGAGGTGGCTATTACGCGGACCTACTGCCCGATTCTGGATTGATTGAGCTTTACGGCGTGAAATGTCTCTGCTTAAGAATCGAGAGACTAATTCTCACCAAGCGCGCCGCGGGTAGACCGAAGGACCTTAACGCAATTGCTGAGTTGCAAGCACTGCTTGAAGAGACGGAAAACCAAAGTCGGTAAAGCCGTCACAGCAACCGGTTGGCAGCGAGCCAGTGCCCACCATCAACTACCAACACCGCCCCGTTGATGTAGCTCGCCGCGTCTGAACACAGGAAGACAGCGGCATTCTCGATATCCTCGATCAGACCGAAGCGTCCCAACGGAATCCGCTGTTGCAATTTCTCCTTGATTGGCTCTGGCACGAGGCGCTTCATGCCTTCCGTGTCGCCAATCGGGCCGGGCGCAATTGCGTTCACGCGAATTCCATGACGTCCCCATTCGACCGCGAGGTTGCGCGTCAAAGCGTCGACGCCGGCCTTCGCCGCGGAAACGTGAAGCTGCAACGGCGTGCCGAGGTAATGCAGCGTGGCGCTGATGTTCAGGATCTGCCCGCGATGCTGCTTGAGTTGTTCAAACGCCGCGCGGCAGACATTAAAGGTGCCTTTCAGATCAATGTCGACGACCGTGCCAAAGCCGTTCGAGGAAAGCTCTTCGGCTTTGCAAAGAAAGTTTCCGGCAGCGCCGTTCACCACGATGTCAACACGGCCGAACCGATCAATAGTGGCGGCAATAGCCTTTTCAATTTCTTCAGGCTTGCGAACGTCGGCGGCGATGGCAAAGGCCTCGCCGCTCCCCACGCCCTCCCTCACGGTCGGGCTACTGCCCTGCCTCTCATTGATCGCCGCAGCCGCCGCTTCGAGATGTTCCATGCTGCGGCTGACCAGCGCGACGTTCGCGCCGGCTTCAGCCAAGGCACGAGCGACGCCGCCGGTAATACCAGTGCCGCCACCGGTCACGAACACAACCCTTCCGTCCAGAATTCCGTCAGCAAATATTCTATTCATTGTGGCACAGACTTCAGTCTGTGGTTCCTTTCGCAATTAGAACTCAATTTTCTGGGGCTTTCACAGACTGAAGTCTGTGCCACTTACCCGCCCGCGATGAACGGCCGCGACTGCACGATATAAATTTGTCCGCGCATGAACGCCCATTCGATGTCCTGCTCTTTACCGTGAAAGACTTGTTTGATTTTCGTCGCGGCTTCGGCCAGACGACGGACGACATCATCAGTCAGCACCATGCGATCGGCGCCGATCGGAATCTCTTTGATGCCGCCACTGTCGTCGAACGTCAGCAGGCTGTCTTCTTCAGAGCGCGTCAGCACCTGCACCGCATTTGCGATTGGCCGAAAGATGACCTGCTCGGCGATCTTCTGACCTTCGACTACTTTCATTCCCAGGCCGCGCTTGGCGCTGATGTAAATCGACCCTTTGTTGATCGGATTCGGATCGCGATTGAAAGGATCGGTCGTAATCATCACACCGGAGCTTTCCGAATTGATGCCTTCCTGAATCAGCACCGCCATGTAAACCTTCGTGTGATCGATGCCGGCACGTTCGCGTGCCTCGTACGCTTCGAAGTTCCAAACCGAAGCCCAGACCGATTTAATTCCGGCGATGAGTTGCTCATCCGTTTTTAGATTCGGCATCGAGGTGTAGATGCCCGCGCCATTGAAGTTCGGCAGATCTTCGCTGTTGGTCGAGCTGCGCGCAAACACGCCCTTGCCTGGAAACTCTGCATGCGCGCGACGAAGAATCTCGGCGCGAAGCTGCGCATTCACCGGCGCTTTTTGCATCTTTTCCCGCAGGCCGACGAGATACGCCCGGCGATACGCCGGATCGTGAACGAACTTCGGATCGTTCAGCATCGTGTAGATCGCATCGTCGAATTTGTTTTCGCGCAGGAACTGATCGTAGAAATAAAACGGAATCGTGAATCCCGGCGGCACCGTGAAACCCGGCAGCTTCGCATGAATTACTTCGCCGAGGTTTGCTGATTTTGCGCCATACGCGATCACTGACGAAGCGCGCTGCTCGTTCAATCCGGCGAGTTTCGTCACCGACAGATCGAATCGCGGCGTCATGACATCCAGCCGCTGCTGCAGACGCTTTTGATACTCTTCAAGCTGGCTATTGTCAGCGCGCTTAATCGAGTAGTTGTCGCGACGCGCGTCGAACTCAACCCACCAACCGTTATATTGCTTGAAAAGCTCCTGCGCATTCTTGATGTAGACGTTGGGAATGTTCCAGCCCTTCGCCAGCAGGTTGATGTGCGACAGCGGCGTCGACGGTTTGCTCGTGATGATTCCGGCGACCGGCGGCAGTTGAATCGGCACTTCGTCGAGCACGAGGATTTCGTTGAAACCGATCTCGACGTGCTCATCTAATTTCGGAATTACATGAATGCGGCCCAGACCCTTCGCGACGTTCAGAGGCTGATAGTCCTGGCCTTTGGTAATTTCAGTTTGCAGCACACGCGGGATTTGCAGGCCCGCTGAAGCTTCTTCCTGCCGCGATGAATTCGGCTTGTACGCGACCGGCGTAAAGAAACTCTTATTGATGATGTCGTACGCGAGCTTGATTTGATCGGCCGGAATCAAATCACCTTCCCAGAACTCGAACGTCCATTTTCGCACCGGCGTCTGGTAAGCAATCGTTCCCAGAATGAAGCGGCGATTCGGCTTCAGATAGTTGTTTTGAAAAAATTCCTCGCCGCGTTCCAGCGAAAGGTAAGTGCCGTTCACGAAGTCCTTGTGAAACTTGTAGAGCTTGGTATTGACATAATAGATGCGGTTTTTGTTCTGGCGATCGATGACGAACAGCGCGTGCGGAAGAGCGTAGGGCGTGTTGGGATCGTAAACGACGGCAAGCGAATCAAAATCGGATTGGGAGTGAATCACCGGAAGTGACCTGGCTGATTCGAGACTTGCAGCGGGCGCGAAACTCGGATGAAGGATGGAAGCAACAAGAAGCGCAAGGAAGGAGACGAGCAGAGCAGAGGGGTAGTGCCGATGCATTTTTATTAGTTGCGCCGACCGTTGCTGAAATAGCGTTCGACAACAACGATCAGTGAATTCAGGCGATCGTTAGTTTCGGCCAGAGCTTCATCCGTTCGCGTTTGCGCTTTCGCGAGTTCAGCGATTCTGGTGTCTCTCAGAATCTCAGATTCAGTCATGCGCAATTGGGTCTTGGTCAATTCACTCAGAACATTAACGGTTGCTCCCAAGTTTTGCTCCAGCTTGCCCAGATTCTGCTCTACCCGTTGCATGTCAGTGCCGAACTGCGCCTGCTGTTTGACCAAAAACTCCAGGGCCCTTTCCATTTCGTCGTTTGTCATCAGTTTTCCTCAGAAAGTTAACTGCCGACCTTCATCGATTAACAATTCTACCAGATCATCGATGTGCCTCTGTTCAGTCAAATAACTGTTCACGTTGACTCGCAAAGCGCGACGGCCCCTGAGTATGGTCGAAGGGAAGAACGCCTTGCCGCTTTTCTCGATTCGTTGTTGCAAAGCCTGCTGAACCTCGTCCTGCTGTTCCGGCTTCATCGTCCGGACGCGATCAGGCAAGTAGCGAAAGCAACACACCGCGGTTTCGACTTCGCCCACGCGTTGAAAATCCGGCAACTCATCCAGCCGTTTAGCGAGATACTGCGTCAATTCGATGTGCCGATCGACCGTTCGGCTGTATCCGCGCTGGCCCATGAACTTGAAACACATCCAGAGCTTCAGCGCGTTGAAGCGGCGCGTTCCCATTTGTCCGTATCGAAAGAAATCGTATTGCGCGTCGTCGAACCCGCGCTGCTCAGCGAGGTAGTCCGGCGACATGTCGAAAGAGTTTCGCAGCACCTGTCCACCGTCGCGAACCAGAGTTGTTCCGCATGAGAAAGGAACAAACATCCACTTGTGCGGATCGAAGGTGATTGAGTCAGCCACTTCAATTCCGCGCAACTTGTCTCTGTGCTTGTCTGAGAATGCGAGTGCACCACCGTAAGCTGCATCGACGTGGTACCAGCAGTCGTGTTCGCGCGCGATTTCCGCGAGCGCCGGCAAATCATCAATCACACCTGTCGCAGTCGTTCCGGCGACGCCGACAATGCAGAATGGTCGTCGCCCTTCATTGAAGTCTTGCTTAATTGCTTCGTTTAATTTGTTCAGACGAACATGAAAGCGTTCGTCGGTTTCGATCTTGCGCAGACTCTCGCGACCGAGTCCCAAAATGTCCAGGCTCTTCTCGACTGAGTAATGACACTGCTCAGATGTGTAGACGGTGAGATCGCTTCCCTGGCGCGCGCCACGGTACGCGATCTCACTCGATACGCGATCGCGGGCACATTTCAAGGCGATCAGGTTCGCTTCCGATCCCCCGCTGGCAAGCACGCCGAATGAATCTTTGCCGTAACCGATTAACCCGCACAACCATCGAATAGTTTGCGATTCGATCAGCGCCGACGTCGGCCCGTTGCGCCACGCTCCGGCGTTTTGATTCAGCGACGAACATAGCGCATCCGCCCAGACTCCAATCGCCAATGGCGCCGGATTAAATTGTCCGAAGTAGCGCGGACTGGGAACACCCATCGCGTGGGGCGCAACGTCGCGGGCGAACTGCTGAAGAACCTCGTCCGCCGGCGAGCCGGCAATCGGCAACGGCTCATCGAACAAGCGCTTTAGTTCATCGGGTGTCGCCGCCGGGGCAACCGGCAATTCGTCGAGCTGCGCTGCGCGTTCGCTGATCAGCTTCGTAACCGCGCGGCCAATTTCTTCATGCTGCTGTCTGAGTTCGTCGGTGCTCATGTTATCTTCGGATTCCGGACGACGATCTAAACAGAGTCACTCGCGAAATGCCAGCACTGCTCGAACAGTTTGCGAATGCTTTACGGCTTGCCGCTCCGGAGTTCGGCATTGAACTTGACGCCGATCGGATTCGGAAACTGACGCAGTATTACGAACTCCTCCTGAGATGGAATCCGCGGTTTCATCTCGTGGCGCCGTGCTCGCCCGAACAATTTGCAACGCGGCACGTGCTTGAATCGTTGATGCTGCTCCGGCATCTGCCGGTTGATGCCGGCATCATCGATATTGGTTCGGGAGGCGGGCTGCCGATAATTCCCTGCCTGCAGGTGCGCGACGATTTGCACGCGACGCTGATTGAGTCTTCGTCGAAGAAGGCGGTGTTCCTCAGAGAAGTGTTGCGCAACATCAAACCCGCTGGCCGTGCGCGAATAATCGTTGAGCGCTTCGAAAGTGTCGAAGCTCCCGACGCCGGTTTCATCACCTGTCGCGCTCTGGAAAAGTTCGCAGAGACGATTCCGACAATCATCAAATGGGCGCCGCCAGACGCCATTTTCCTTTTGTTCGCGGGCGAAAACTTGCGAGCGGAAATTGAAACCCGCCTCAAGTCGTTAGTCGTGGAACGGCTCCCGAAATCTGAGGCTCGCTTCCTCATTATTGGCCGCGCCTAATCGCGATTTCTCGAAACCCACCCGGATTATCGGTTTTCCCTCTATACAGTTTTGATTCTAAAGCGTTGGATTCAGGACCCACGCGTAGTCCACATGGGCCGCAGTCCGGCTGTGTGATTCGGGGCTTGATATGCGTCAGTTATTCAAACTCAGTTTCGCTTTTGGCGGCGGTGGCTTTTTTGGCTGCCGCTACTCCAGTGGTTAAGGCCGATCCGCTCACGATTAGCACCGGCGGCTTCACATTGACCAATCTCGGCAACGATGGCACCGGCACGCCAGGGAAGGAACTTTCTGCGACTTAAAAGCTCGGATCACCGTCGACAATTGTAATCCGGTGCCTGAGCCGGCCACCCTTACGCTTCTGGGAATTGGGTTGATGGGAGCGGCTGCGAAGCTGCGGCAACGGCGGAAGTCGAAGAACGCTAGCTAATCTTCCTCACTATTTCACCGTCACAGAAATCACCTGCTGCCCGCTGATCACAAAATCGGCCGGCGGCAGTTCGCGTTCATAGACTTGCGATAGGGTGAGCGCGGTGTAGCCGCCAGACGAACGCTCGTTGTTGAGCGTCGCCACCATTGACGGCGGCAGGTTTGGCAGCTCGTTCGATCCGATGATGACACCCGGCGCCGGCCGCAGTAATCGCAGATACAAACGATCGTTCTTTTTTGTGTGATTAATCGCCTCGACCAGTTGGCTAAGATCGCGCGGCACAAACACCTTCGCCGACGATGACTCCTGCAAGGTCGCGCCATCGCCTACCGTGATTACCAACTGACCTGATGCTGCATCGGCGGGAATTTGCACGGGAATGCGTTCGACAAATTGTTTGCCGGAATCAGTGCGCACGTAAGCCTGAATCTCAACGTTCTCGCCGCGACTGACCTCAGTTCGATCCAAAGAAATACGCTCGAGGTTCGCCGTGTTCTTCACTTCACTCGAAGTTATGTCGAGCGTCACTCCGTTAATGTCGACGTTATCAAAGCCACTGCTGAGCAATGCGCCCACCGGCGTCGCTACAGCGCCGGCCGCCAACAACGATGCATTCGCCGTCGAAAAGCGTCGCTGGACCGCGATCGAAGGCTGGCCCTTCACGTTGATCGAGCCGTCGATGCTGATCGTCGCTTCGCCTACCGAACGCTCGCGCGCAGCGATGCTGTTGAAAACGGTGATGCTCAACAAGAGTGGCGTTAAGTATTCATCGTTGACGATCTCGTAATTGAATTGTTCAGTCTGGCCGCGGCTCGTGTGCAGCGTGAGCTTCACCGGGATCATCTTTGCTGCGTGACCCAGGCCGCCAAAGATTCCCGTTGCTCTATCCTGAGTGATCGCTCCGACCATGCGGCCGGGGACAGCCAACTTGAACGAGTTGTAAGCGTTCGGGATGACGGTGACGACGGAACTTTCGGTCATCGGCATGTCCGCGCCGCCAAGGCTGAGAAATGGATGACCGAATGCGTAGATTTTCGGCCCATCGCGATACGTCACGGTTCCGGCTGCGGCCATCGAGTAATCACCGCGTGCCAACTCAACCGATACAGACGCGCCCGGCGTTAGAGTGTTTTCGTCGAATGATTCGAGTGGCGTGATCGGCCCAGCGCCGCCAACTCCGGAAACCGGCAACAAACCGCTTTGGGTTAATTGTGCGGAAAAAAGATTCAGCGTTTCCTGACTGATGCCGCTGAAAACCACGGGCGTGGCGATCGGCTGAATCGTTTGACCTATGAGCGAGGCCATCGGCGAATTCGTGGAGACTGGCGCGACCAGCGCAGTCGACGCCACCGGTTGTTTCGGCAACGTCAGCTTCCAATCGGCGCTGGCGAGAGCGCTGAACGATACGGCGCGGGCTTCAGTCGACTTTGGCTTTTCACTTCCCTGCTCAAAGATGTCGATCATCTGTTTGATCGGAGTAATGCCGCAGATGGGTTCCTTCGCAAACGGAAAACTGTAGGCGATCGCGCCGACCAACTTGTTGTCGATGAACACGGGCGACCCCGACATTCCCGCAAATACGCCGGTTCTGTCGACGTTCGGTCCGCTCAAGCGTGCGATGATCGTCGACTGACGAGGTCCGGAGAATCCGGCAAGCAAGCCTAAAATCTCGAGTTTGAATTCTTCAGGCTCAGTCCCGGAGAAAACTGTGCGCGCGACGCCCTTCATTCCGGGACGCAGCT
>DATLVM010000547.1:0-12351 GCA_035577445.1 Pyrinomonadaceae bacterium | reverse complement strand
TCAGTGGTCAGTGGTCAGTGGTCAGTCGTAATGGAAAGTATCAGAAGAATCAACTGACGACGGACAACTGACTACGGACGACTGACAACTGACCTAAGAACCGTTTCGGCGAAAGCCAAGTCATCCTGATTCGTAATCTTAATATTCCGCGCGCTGCCTTCAACTGCGGCAATTGGGACTCCCAATCGCTCAACCAAAAAACTATCGTCAGTCACTTCAATGCGAAGTGACTCAATCTCTTCTAAATCAGCATATGCTCGTTTGAGAATGTCGAAACGAAAGCACTGTGGTGTCAAGGCGCGCCGAAGTTGTGCGCGCGGCACCGTCCTTACGATCCGATTGTGATCGACTTCTTTGATGGTGTCGCTGACCGGCGCGACCAGGATCGCCGCTCCTGAATTGTTCGCGGCAAGCATTACCTGATCGATCTCTTCAGGCGTCACCAGCGGGCGAACGGCGTCGTGCACGGCAACCACATCGGCTGCCTCGATCGACGCGAGCCCGCATTTTACCGACTGGGCGCGTGTATCACCGCCGGCTACAACCTGCGAAACCTTCTTTAGATTGGATTCTCCAACAGCAGAACGAAAGGTATTCACTTCCTCGGCAGGCACCGCGACTACAACGGCGTCGATCTCCTGCGCATGCTCAAACTGCCTGAGCGTGTACACGATGATCGAGGTTCCGTTGATTTCGAGAAATTGCTTGGGCCGGTGGCCACCGAAGCGCGTACCTTTGCCGCCGGCGACGATAATCGCGACGTTCATCTAGTTAGGCTTCGGTGTCACTAATGCGCGTCATGGCGGGGGCCGTTTTCACTTCGCGAAGCGGCCGGCGCGAGCGCTCGCCGTTGCCACCGTTTTCGGCTTCTTCCCAGATACGACCGAAGATCATTTTGCCGGCCGTCGTTTGCAGGACGCTCGTCACGGCGATGTCAGCGTTCTTGCCAATCAAGCGCCGCGCGTTGTCCACCACGACCATGGTGCCGTCATCAAGGTACGCGACGCCCTGGTTGTACTCTTTGCCTTCTTTGAGGATGAAGACACGCATCGCTTCGCCCGGAAGCACAACAGGCTTTAGGGCGTTCGCAAGTTCGTTGATGTTCAGCACATTCACGCCGCGCAGCTGGGCGACTTTGTTGAGATTGAAATCGTTCGTGACGATAACCGCGTCGCCGAATTGTTTACCTAACTCAATCAGTTTGAGATCGACTTCGCGCACTGCCGGGAAATCTGTCTCAACGATCTGAATGTCGAGCGAGTTGTTGTTCTGCAAGCGATTCAGCATGTCCAGGCCGCGCCGGCCGCGTTGACGTTTCGACGAGTCGGGCGAGTCGGCCACCTGCTGCAGCTCACGCAGGATAAACTGCGGGATGATGAGCGTGCCGGTCAGGAATCCTGTCTCCGCCACATCGGCGATGCGTCCATCGATGATCACCGAAGTGTCGAGAATCTTAAGATCGCGCCGTGCCGCTTTATCGCTGAAGATTCCACCGAGCGCCGACAGATCGAGGTAATCACCTTTCGCCGCGCCGACCATCAGTCCCACATAGGCCATGAAAGAAACCAGGCCAAGCGTAACGAAAGTCCTCATTTCATGGCTCAACGAGTCTTGCCGCATGATTAGTTCACCGATCAAGAAAGCTCCGATGATGCCTAATATCGAGCCGACGGCGGCGCCGATCAGAGTCTTAAGCGTGGCTTGTCGAATTCTGAGTTCGAAAAGAATTATGGAAACGGCAACCAGCAAACCGACACCTGCCGAGGTCCAGGGTTTGTTTTCTACAGGTTGCAGCGATGCGCCGGCCGCCACCAGAGCCCCGGTAAAAATAAACCTGAGTAGGATGACATCAAACCGCATAATGCGGGGCATTCTAACACGCATCCCGGCGCTCGTCACCGATTTTGCTTAAGTGGAGCGTCCTGGCGGATCTGCGGCTTTTGCGTCCGGGCGTGAAAGCGCTTTGTTACCTTTTCTGATTCACGTATGATGCGCGCGCAGGGAGAGATTCGGAGCAATTATCGGAGCAATTATATGAGTGACCGCAAGTACAAACAGCGTGGCTATATGGATCACGACCGCGATCGTGAACAACGGCCCAAACCGCAAGGGCAGCAGCCCCCGCGCGATCGCGAAGGCCCAAGATCACCACGCATGATGGCTTTCAGCGAGAAGATCAAGTGCGCGGCATGTAGCGCCATCGTTCCAGGCAATATCGCATTCGAAAGCACCTGCCCCAAGTGCAACGCCGACCTGCACACCTGTCGACAATGTACTTACTTTGATCCGGGATCGCGCTTCGAATGCCGGAAACCGCTCACCGCACGCATCCTGAACAAGGGCGGACGCAACAAGTGCGAACTATTCGCGGCGCGCACGGTGGTCGAACGCGAAACAGGATCAGGAAAACCAACCGACGCGCGACAAGCCTTTGCGAATCTTTTTAAGAAGTAGTCGTCATCCCGCCGAAGGCGTGAAATTCAATAGCCGTGGGACCGCCCCTGGATCACGCACCCAACACAATACCCCTGAAAGGGCGAAATAGTTCTCTGCTATAATCACGCGCGTGAGCACAGAGAGTCAGGAATTTCTCAAATTGCGCATTAGAATTTCCTGCGCTATTGGTCGAACGTAGGATCGAAGCTCAATTCATGAAGTCGCATTAATCCGATGAGTGCCAACAATCCAATTTCAATTCCAGCTCACTTCGACGGCGAGCAAATCTTGCTTGATGAACCCGTCGAGTTGGAGCGCAATGCCCGTTTGATCGTTACTGTTCTACCAAACGGCGATGCAGACCGCGATGCGTGGCTACGGCTGTCCGCAAATCAACTGAATGCTGCATATGATGGCGATGGCGACGATTACCCGCTCGATTCAATAAAAGAAATGAACCCCGATTACGAAAGAAGTTGACATCGTACTCACTCCGATTCCGCAAGCTGACGGACTTTTCACAATCGAGTTGCCTTCTCCTTTGACAGAACAGTCTGCCTGTGACCGTGAGGCTTCTTCGTCTGAACTACAAAAAAGCATTGGCTTTTACAGTCAAGAATCATCTGATTGTTTTGCGGTTAAGCAAACTGTCAGCGATAGCAGTCACAACTCCAACGTGTACGGCATTACCGAGGGCTTGAAACGTTTTCGCTCGCGATTGAGGTATGGCATGCGTATCTGGAAAGCCTTGTAGTCGGAGTCCTTCAACTCGGGTCAAGAAGCGACGCTCAGGTCCAAGCAAAGGAATTTGAGTGCTCGTCATTGCTACGAGCGACGGACAAGCTGAATATCTCTTGACCCTTAGGCCAGAGGGTCTAAATTGCAAAACATGTCTCCAGAGATCACGCTCTTCGCCCCGACAATTCCACTCTAACTTTCTTAATGACGGTGGAAATTCGCGAAGCTTTTTTAGCCACCGTGTCCCAAAGTACTTTCGATGCTTCTTGAACCATTCCCGATTCTGTCGAATGAAATCCACTTTCCAACGCGGGAACTCTTCGACTTCGTGCCGAGCGTAGTTTGGTAATAGCACAAGTAGTTCTTCGCGCGTAATCCGCGATAGTGCAGCGTGTCCGTTAACCGCTGTCCGCAGTTCTTTTATCGGAGCTATGAACGGAGTGTATGTTTCAAACGGATAAGTAGCTTGGAATTCATCGCCCCAAATCGGAAATGATGGAAGCTCGACCTGTCCTTCCGGCAGCTTGGCTAGCAGTTTGTTCCAATGATCTATGCAATCGCTTTGTTGGGCCGTTAGCTTTGTCTCAATGCGATCTCTCTTGTGCAATTCAAGTTTCTTTTGAATTGTGTCGTCAAGATTCGTTACACACGATCGGTCACCTTTTGGTAAGGATTCACTCGGCAGCTTACCTTGACGAGCAACAATGTAGAATCGCTCACGCGAGTGTGGAAATCCAAAGTGGTGTGGGGATAGAAGCCCGGCGCCTCCACTTGTTACATGTTCTGTCCCCTGAACATCGTAGCTAAGCTTTTCTAAGCTTTCACGAACTATCTTCCACGTACGGCCTTCATCGTGTCTTTCGAAGTTACCTACGTTTTCGAGAATGACATACTCCGGTCGACAACGTTCCAGTACGTCAACAATCTCATGGAACAGGGTCCCGCGCGTCTTATCTTTAAGGCCTTTTTGCGTTCCGGATTTCGAAAATGGTTGACATGGAAATCCGGCGCAAAGAATGTCGTGACTTGGTATCTCATCTTTGCACTTGCGAATGTCGCCCAATATTCGGTTCTTAGAGATATCTGGAAAATTGTCTGCATAAATCTCGCGAAGCTCTGAATCGATCTCAGAGGCAAGGACGCAATCATGCCCTAGCGTATTGAGCGCCTTGTGAAAGCCGCCCAGTCCTGCAAATAAATCCACAAACTTCATTGACTATGAGCCGAGGTTACTTTTAGCTTCTGAAGCGGCGACCGGCGAGAATTGACTACTTTCAGAATAAGCCTCGCAGCGCCGGTTGGATCGCGCTTAACATCCGTTTCCCAAACTCGTACGACCTGCCAACCTTGCATTTTCAATAATCTAGTTTGACGCAAATCCCGTTGCATGTTCGAACGAATCTTGGTTATCCAATAGGCTGAGTTAGTGCCCTTCCTGAGGCTTTGTCGGAGAGTTCTCCAGTTGCGACCGTGCCAGAAATCCCCATCGCAAAAGACAACCACTTTCGCCGACCTGAAAACTATGTCTGGTTTCCCAAGTAAGCCGGGCGCATTCGTGCGGAAATACAATCCGAGCCGCCGCAACTCTTTGCACAACATTTTTTCATGCTCTGTGCCAACTTTTCCATTGCGCCTCTTACTCTTAGACGCATTCTCCGAAGCAGGTCTTAAGCCCTCGTAGGACGGCGTCTTCATCTGTTATTTCTCGGGTTCAATCGTATCTAGGCTGCAAGATCGTCGAGTTGTTCCCGCACCCAACTCTCAAGTTCGGTAGCTAGGCTTGGATCGTTCGTATCTCGAGGGAGCAAATTAATAATTCTGGCACGATCGAACATCATACCTTTTTCTCTAGATCGCTCATGCCAGTCACGATCCATAATAATGCTTGGCACTGCGAATCCTTTGACAGGGTCGCGTGTCCAATGAATATACTGACACCAGTTATCGAGCGGCACGGGCTGTTTTCCTTTCCAATCGCCAGCCGTACATTGTACGAGCAACACGACCTGCCCCGTTCTACGATCATAAAAAGGTATCCAGCCGATCACGTCCACGCCGCGATCATTGAACCGTGCAGGCGGAGCCTCCACGAACCGCTCTTTTAGATCGTCCGCCACCTTCTTTATCTTTCTTTTGATCTGAGGCTCTTCGTCCTCACCTTCAGTTTCGGGTTCGAATGGCCAACCGAAGACGATAGCGTGACCTGACAAATACTCTTCAACTGCCTTCCTAGTTATTCGCTCAAATAGCTTGCCAGGTTGCTGTGTCGTGCCTTGAACACCAACTAATGACCAAATAAGACATGCTAAGTATTCGGGAGAGACGTGAGCATCTAGCACAGGTTCAACAGTTCGATCCATTACTCGGAATGTTGGGTTGCGATATAACCTCTGTCGGTATTCTAGTTGTCGCCAAATGTCAGTCAGAAATGCCTCCGAGGGTTCGCTTCCGGCCGAACTTTCAACAACGGAACCGACCTGCGCCTTCGAAACATGCTCCTGCGTTGTCGCGACTGTGAGTTCAATCCAGTCTGACACTCTTCCTACAGAATTAGGATTCAACAACTGAATCATTCTTACTCTTTTACCGTTTTGACCAAGGTCTTCGCGGTCTGCTCACAGCGTTCCGCTTGTGCGATGACTTCGAATGTGCGATGTCGGTGTGCAATCCCGAGGGCGCCTTCGAGTTTGGAGTTCGCCGCGTTGAGATATTTCAACAGCATCTTCTCTTCGCCATCCGTTCGATCGTAAGCCCCAGTTAAGTCTCGGCGATCCTTCAAGTACTTCACGGCTTCGGAACTGGCTACGACATGGCTAAGATAATTTGTTATGTCGCGAGACTCCTTTATGACGGGTAAACGCTTTGAGTCTCCAAAGATCCAGGATAGAACATCCTTTAGATCTTCTAGTTTCTCTCTCGGTACAGGCTCTTCGATATTCGTGTCCTTTGTTCTCTTTGGCAAGCCCAAGAATTGCTTGATATTTCCTTGACCAAGAGCCAAGAGCAGCAACGAAAAATCCTGTTTCGCCTTTGTCAAATCTAAATCAAACTCCGCCTCGGCCTGATCGAGCAGCTTATACGATAAATACTGTTTGTTTACCGACCCTTGCTTATCTCCGATTAAGTCTCCTACCTCATCGACGGTTCGCCCATCTTTAACCATCATGGCGATATAACGCGCCTTCGCATACGAATCCCATTTCTGGATTCCGATGATATGCCGCACTCCTAAGTACGGAATGATTTCAACTCTTGTTGGGTAAACAATAACCGGAAGCACCGCAAGATCATCGGCGACTTCAGTCGACAAAGTCGGCCACGTTTTGATGCGAAGTTTTTCACGTTCACTGGCGTTTAGAAGCAACCTTATTGTGGCTAGTCTTCTATTGCCTTCTACGATCGTAAACTCGGTGTCTTTCTCTTTTATGAAAGTCAGAAAGTCGCGAGACTGAGGATCTGCGTTTTTAAGTTTTCTGGGTAGCTTCTCTGGTATCCCTACCAATGGCTCTTCATCAAAATAGCCATTTCGCGACATTGACTCGGCAATTTCGTCGAGAAAGAAATCCTGATACAGAGTGCTCAGGATATCAGCCTCCGGTTTGCCTTGTTTGTCTTCCGGTAGCCGTGGATTGTAACTATCTAAGTGAAGCTGTTCGACCTTGAGATCTAGTTGCGGCCTCTTGCGACCTTGACCGGGGAATTTTGCTGCGGGCATTCTTGTCCTCCAGACAATCCTTGGGCCGATATCGCCACAATCTCGCTATTCTAATCTAATCGACCTTCGGCATTAGAACATAAAGCAGTAGGCCATCTCTATCAAGAGCGTACGGGCAAGATCTTCCGCAGTTCTCGCCACGCGCATTCACTTCGCTCGCCACTCATCCTTACGTTCTTTGCTCGCGCTCGACAATGCCTGGCGAACGCCAGCGGCGTCGAAGTCCGCGGCATAGACCGGCGTGCCGGGTTGTTGCCGCCACGATTCGCCCAGCCCGCCTGTATCGACAGCGTCGAATCCAAGTTCGTCGACGAGCTTTAAAACGATCGCCTTCGCTTGCTCATCGTCACCCGCGACCGGCAGCGCGATGCGCCCCGGAGTCCCGGCAGGCTGGCCCTTCCGCAGCAGGTGTTCCGCGTAAATGTTATTGAAGGCCTTGACGACCTGCCGGCCCAACTGTTGTGAAACCCAAACGCTTTCAATTGTGCCTTCTTCGATCGCAGCAATGCGGCCATCACGCTGTTGCGGATAATAGTTGCCGGTGTCGACGATGACCACGCTGGCGGGGACTCCGGCGAACAGGTCCCGCGGCAAGTCCGGAATATTCTTTTCAGGAATAGTCACGATGACGACCTCGCCGTGGCGCGCCGCTTCAGTCACGGTGACGGGTGTCGCGCCGGTCTCCTGCGCCAGAGCTGCGAGAGTGTCCGGCCCTCTCGAATTTGCTACGAAGACCTTATGGCCGAGGGCGGTGAAGCGCCGAGTGAGCGTGCTGCCGATGTGGCCTGCGCCAATAATTCCAATATTCATTTGTGCTCCTTTTGCAGATTATTGTCGGCGATCGATGGGCGAAGGGCAAAGAAGGAGGTCAGTGGCCGGAAATCAGCGATCAGTAAGAAAATCCGCGAACGCATCTGGGTTAGCTGTTTTGACGCGCCAAAGCTGAGCGTCGGTCGTTCTTTATCGATTTTCCTAAGGAAACCTGAAAGATCTGCTCAGACGGATAGCAATCCTGAGCAGCGGATCGCGATCCGGAAGGGTTCTATCGCGATCCGGAAGACTTCTATCGCGATCCGGAAGGCTTCTATCGCGATCCGGAAGACTTCTATCGCGATTCGGAAAAGAAGGACGTGGTTCGCGCGACCATCCGGTGAGATAAGAAACGATCTCACTGGATAGCTCGAGGCCGCGCACAGAAATCAAGGTTGAACTGATTCAGGGTGACGCCTCTCGCGTCTCGAATTATCAATTCACGCTATGCCTTCGCCGCTTTCGTGCGAATGAACGCGTACTGGATCGCCGGCAGCGAGTTGAACTCAGCGGCCTTCTTGCATGAATCTTTCGCTTTATCTGCGTCACCGTTGCCCTGATAGGCCTGGCACAACCGATAGAGGTCATAAGGATTCTGCTGATTCGCTTGCTGCAACTCGCTAATCGCTTTGTCGTAATCTTTTTCTTCGCTCGCGATCATGCCGGCGAGCTGATGAGCTTGCTTCACCTGCAAAGGATTGTTCTTCGTTTCGGTGCCTTTGCGAAAAGCTTCCGCTTCAGTCTTCGCCGTGGCCAAATCCTTCTTGCCTAAAGCGACGCGCGCCAGGTTGTAGTGATGAAAGAGCGCGGTGTTGTCTTTGATTTCCTGCGACAGGGTGGAGTCGTTCGTCATCTTCAGCAGTTTTTCGAACGACGCTTTTGCTTCGTCATACTTGCCCATCTCAAGCAAGACGTTTCCCTTGAGCTGCAGGTCGCCGGTCATGCCGGGAACGTCATTGGTCTTTTCGCCCAGAGCATATTGCTTGTCGACATCCGCGAGAGCTTTGTCCCACTTCCCGCTATCAACATCGACGACAGTCAGCGCAAACAACGCCGTGCGTCGTTCCGCGTCGCTGCGAGCTTTGCCGTTAATCTTGTCGATCTCGGCCGCGGCCTCGTCAGCGTTTCCTTTGTACAGCAACGCCATGCCAATGCCCTGGTGCGCGTTAATGAAGTTGGGTTCGATCGACAGAGCTTTGCGATATTGCGTGATCGAATCATCGAACTTACCCATCTTCAGGAGCAGCTCTGCGTACGAGTCATACGGATTCGGATCGTTGGGAATCAGATCGATGTATTTCTTGAAAGCCTGTTCCGCGTTGGCGTACTCGACGTTCTGCCTGTAGGCATAGCCCAGCAGGTTGAAAGCTGAAGAGAAAGTCGGCGCCACCTCGGTCGCCTTCTTGTAATACTGGACGGCTTTCGGAAAATCCTGCTGCCCGAAGTAATAACCACCGAGCGCAAAGTTGGCGCGTTCATCATTCGGATAAGCAGCCACCAATTGTTCGAAGTATTCTTTCTGCTTCGCGACATTGCCGTTCGCGCCCGCTTCGGTACCAAGAATCAAAAGCTTCTCGCCGTTCGACGACTTGTCTGCGAGGCTAACCGCCTTCTTCAGATGATCGAAGAATTCTTTGCCGGTAGGGCTAACATTTGCCCGGTTCAGCTCGGCTAGGGCGAAGTTCTGATCGAGCGAGATTGCTTTATCGAAATGCGCGATCGAATCCTGGATGAGCAACTTCTCGTTCAGGTCGCGGCCCTGCACGAATTCCTTCCGCGCTTCCTCCGAAGAAGTAGTGATCGGAATCTTGCCGCCGGCATTCGCGTCGGTGTTAGTCGCGACCGGACTCTTCGAGGCGTTTTGGTCCGCGGTTGCGCAACCGGCGAGCGCAAGGATGGCCGCCACCATCATGGCGAGCAAAAACAGCTTGAATGTGTTGCGAGACATAAGTTTTCTCCTTCGGGGTTTGCGCAGGAATCGATCGCGCCTGGCTTTCGCGATCTGGGGAGATCGAACCAGAAACAAAACTGCGATGGTCTTACGAAGTGGCCCGCAGAGTATGTGAGGCGAAGCAGACCGTCAAGAGAGATTGCCCCGATGAGCCGGCGGATTACGAAGAATTTACAAGATTTTACAAATCGATCCGCGCAAACGCTTCGGCTAAATTTCTTCTGAACCCAATCTCAGCTCTGGCGTATTATCAATCGTTCTTCGATGAAGCCGGTCAGATGGTCCCATTGGTCAATGTAACGATGAGAGCAACCAACACAGGCATCAACAGACGCAGCTTCTGCACATTTGCCGGTGGCGCCTTGGCGTCGCTCGCGTTCGGGAGCGCTTGTCGCCACACATGGGCCAGCTTGCCTGGCGATGGAAGAATCACGGCGCAGCCGCACGCGCCCACCAAGTCATCTGCCGATGTAACTCTCGGCAAACCGATCAACCTCGAGCTCGATCGCAAACGTGACGCCATTCTTTATGTGCCGAAATCCGCGACCAACGCGCCACTGCCGTTGTTGATGTTTCTGCATGGCGCAACGCAGAGCGCAGATGATATGGCGTGGTATCTCGACTCAGCGCCGGACGAAACGGGAGTCGCGATCCTCGCTCCGAATTCTCGCGACACAACTTGGGATGCGATTACCGACAGCTTTGGTCCTGACGTGCAGTTTTTGAATCGAGCCCTGGAGCGCGTCTTCGAAATGGTCAACTTCGACGCGTCGCGTTTGGCGATCGGAGGATTCTCAGACGGCGCGACCTACGCAATCTCCCTCGGACTAATCAACGGCGATCTATTCAAGCGCGTCCTGGGCTGCTCACCCGGATTCCTGATCGACGGCGTCACTAGAGGTAAACCAAGCTTCTTCATCTCGCATGGAACTCAGGACAACATCCTGCCGATCGACAGGTGCGGTCGCCAAATCGCCAACGACTTGAAGGCTCGCGCGTATGAAGTGACTTTCCGAGAATTCAACGGCCGCCACGGAATTCCCGGCGACGTGATGCGCGAAGGTCTGCGGTGGGTCGCGAAGCAGTGAACACGGAACAAAAACTGAGGGGCGTCAGTCCGTTGAAAACGTGTTCAGCCAGGTAACGTTTTGTTATAATTCACGCTATGCAAACCGAGCTAACCGAACAAGCAAAAAGACTCAGCATCGCTGACCGAATCCTCCTGGTCGAAGAAATCTGGGACACGATCGCGGAAGAGAATCAGGCTTTTGAGTTAACAGATTCGCAGAAGCGAGAACTCGACCGGCGCTTGGAATCCCTCCAGGCGAATCCGGCGCAAGGTCGAACCTGGGATGAGATCAAAGCTGAATTCATGAACGCGCGTTAACAATGATCATTCGGTTTACTCCCGACGCCGAAAGTGAACTTGCCGAAGCGCGACACCTCTCCAGATTCACAACAGAAAACAAAAAGGCGCGCGAAGCGCGCTCCTTCTGGCTGGCTTTTACGACGCCGCAGGGCGTCTGCTTTGTCCGCAGTTATCTTCTCTTCGCCTTCTTCGCCGATGCCGACCTCACCAGCAGATCGCCCGGTTCGCAGTCAAGCGCTTCGCAGAGGCGATCGATAGTGTCAAGGCTGATGAACGACTGCTGGTCATTCCACATCTTATGGCAGTTCGAATAAGCCAATCCGGTTGCCTTTGACAGTGCATACGGGCTGTCAATTCCTTTAGCTTCGGCAACTTCCCTTACCTTCAAGTCAACCATTTTATTCCTCAGCGGCAATGTTCAATTATTTCCCAATCCGATGAATCTTTGTTCTTGACACCGTATCCTGAGTCAGATAGTATTGCTATCTCAGCTAGGATATGACGCGCATTGGCGGTCAAACGGATTGCGGAGGCGGTCGCTCGCCGCCAGCAATGTGGCCCGTCTCAACCTCTCGAACGGAGGTCGCCGTGAGTATAGCAAAACACCGCGCAAGCGAAGAGAGTCGTGTCGATGAAGGAAACGATTACTTTGATCACGAGGCCTTAGCGCTAACTATCGACTTAGTCTTGAATGCTGACGAGCACGCGCCTCATTTCTTAGGCCAACTCTTTACCAGCTTCCGACAAGCAATCGACAGCGGCTTACAAGGCATCAACGAAACCCGGAGAGCACTCGCCGAAGCGATAGACTTGATCTACTTGCATTCCCCTGAGCACGATGCGGCGATCAATCTATACCGACTGCATCTGGAAGGCGAACTAAAACCCGACGACGAACCCCTCGACCTAATCAACGCCGCCATCAAACGCACCACCCGAGGCCTCAGCATGGCGAAATCCTCCCGCCATAAAAGAAAAACCTGAAGGTGGAAGCCTTATGATTAGTCCGCGTAGCGGACCAGCAAAAATAGCCCAGCGATTCATCGCTGGGACTCGCGTCAAACCGACGACTAACAGTTCGTGAAACGGACGGCTGCATCTGACGCCCGCTAAAGGGGGCTTTGAAATCTTCAACAATGACCGGTAACCCAGCCTTAAAAGGGCGATAACATACTTGACTCATCAACTACGTGGCCCTTTCGGGTGCAAGCGGGAGCTGCGGAGCAGCGGTAGAGCTAAGCCCAAGGCGAGGCTCTGCGAGCCTTGGGTGGTGGTCGTTAGTTATTTCAGAGCCGCGAAGCGGCGACAGAGAGTTAACAGGCAGGCTGATCT
>DATLVM010000546.1:0-10762 GCA_035577445.1 Pyrinomonadaceae bacterium | reverse complement strand
GCGCATGAAAGTCGACTCCGATATATACTGTCATTGGCGTCTCCTTCTGCTAACGCAGATTGTTTATCCAACCGTCAGTCTAACAACTTACGGCAGGAGACGCCTGCTTCATACCATCAAGCGGTAGCGACCGGATCAAGAGACGTGATTAACGGACACCTTGAAAGACGTTTCTCATTGTGTTGCTCTCGGCTCACTCTGCGCTGTAGAAACGTAGCCTCCCGATCCGGTCGCTACCGCTCGCGGTTCTGATCCTGCGAAGCATTTTCGATCTCTGAATTTATCTCTCCGCCGATCAACACCGCCATCCCAGTCAAATACAGCCAGAGCATCAGGACGATCACTGCGCCCAGCGAGCCATACGTCTTGCTGTAGGAGTCGAAGAAGTGAAGATAGCCCTTGAAAGCAAACGATACCGCCAACCAGAGGACTACGCCGGTGATCGAGCCGGGTGTGATCCATGTCCACTTTTGGTTGCGAATATTCGGCGCGAAGAAATAGATCAGAGCGAACGCCAGCAGCATGAACGCTAACGCGAGCGGCCATTGAAAGATCTTCCACGCAATTGCTGAAGCGCGCCCAATTACGTAGATGGAGGTGAGGTGATCCGCAATCTTGCTGCCGCCCAGAACGATTAACAGCGCCGTGATGATCAGCACTGCCAGCGCGATTGTCAGGCCGATCGCAGTCAGGCGTCGCCGCCACCACGAACGCGTTTCCGGAACGTCATAAGCCGCATTCAACGCGTCATTAATCGCGCCCATGCCGCTCGAGGCGGCCCACAGCGCTGCGAGCAATCCGAAAGAGAGAGTGCCCGCGCCGCTCGCGGTGCTCACTTCCAGCATCGTTTGATTAATCAATTGAAATGCGCCGGACGGCATCACCCGCGCGAGGTAATTGAACAGCACGTGCCGCATGCCGCTGCCTGAGCCAATGATGATTCCGATGATCGAGGTCAGAAAGATGAGCAGAGGAAACAGAGCCAGCAGCAAGTAGTACGCAAGCTTCGCGGCATTCCCAAACACATCGTCGCGCTGCGTCTCAGCCCAGACGCGTTTGGCCAACTGTGCCCAACTCAGGTTGTGAGGCTTCCACTGAACGAACATGCCGGCAGTTTACCAGCGAGTCGTATGCCGGGCGCAGTTTGTTTGACAGGCGGACGTGGTCGAGGCCCGCTTCTGAGGCGAGAAGGTTTAGATGGCGTGCATCACGAAGAATCTAAGAATCTGTTTCCTCTGCATGATGGTGGTGTCGTGCCTGGTATTGGCCTTCATGTCCGCAGCGCGGACAGGTGACTACGTAGCGAGCGTCCAGCGAGCCTTTGCCGCCGGTGAGATCGCGGAAAAGAAAGACGGTTGATTGGCACTTATCGCAAGTGACAACGATGTACCAAGTCCCAACTTGAGGATCTGTTGGCACGGGGAGTTCTTTCTGTCGGTTTGCAGTCAGGATTGGTGCAGGCGCAAAGCCCGGGTGATCGGCTCAGTTTTTCAAGCTAGAATCGAAAGCCCTGGTTTCGCGCCTGCAACGACATTCTATGAATCAGGTCTGTACGCTAACGAACGATTATTGACACCGGCGGTTCCTCCGGTGGTGTCTTGTTTGAGTTTGCGAATCTTTGTGTTTTGGCGCTCTGCGTGAACCAGCCTTTTTCGCGCGCGAGACCTCACGCAAAGGCGCTGAGCCGCAAGGAAAAATCGCAAAGTGGGACACTACTGTGCCTCTCCGTCGTGCGATGACTTGAGAAGGTCGTCGAGCGCCTGAAAATCGGCAAGTATGTTGACGCTTTGGTCGTCAAGCTTGAGATGGTTAAGGTCGATGATGGCCACAACCATATTTTTCAAGGTGCCATGAGCCCGCAGCAGCTTCATCAGCTTTTCGAAAGTCGGCAGGTCGGGATCCGTCAGGATCATCGCCGGCCGGTCATGCTCCGCCTTTGCGATGGCATCTTCGGCATTCGACGCATGCACTACACGATGCCCGCGCTTGTCGAGCGCCGCACCCATATTGGCGCTGATTTCATCCACGTCTTCGACCACGAGGACAGTGTATTTTCGCGTTTTGGCCACGGCATTTGAGGCTGGGCTGGGCTGGCTCGACTGGGCTGGCTCGGCTCGGCTCAACTCAACGGTAAGTCTTAATGTTTAGGGTGTCAGTACGCTAACGAACCTGTGAGAATTTATGTGGAATTCGACACAAATGCGGACGAATTGGAAGCAGGAAAGCTAATCGCAATTGAGGTCGGGTTATTGGTGGGAGTTGTATTCTTGTTTCACAATTTCGTAGCACTCGCACGAAAGGTCCTCGAGTCCGTTACGATCCACTATCCGAATGTCGCCGCGATGGTAGTCGATGAGTCCGTCTTGTCTGAGGCTGTTCGCCGCGACGCTCACGCCGGCCCGGCGCACGCCCAACATTCGCGAAAGGAAGTCGTGGGTCAGCGGAAAGGAATCGCCGACTGTCCGGTCATGCGTCATCAGCAGCCACCGCGCCAGCCGCTGATCCAGTGTGTGCAAGCGATTACAGGCGGCGGTCTGCGCTACCTGGATGAACATCGAGTGCACAAACCGCAGGATCAAACGGTTCAGTTCGCCACCCTTGCGAAATTCAGTGACGAGGTCACGGCTGAGAATCTTCGAGGCGTGCAGTTCGGCTTGGATCAATCCCTGGTTTGGAGTGGATGAAGCGCCCAAGAGCACCGCCATTCCGGCGACGCCTTCGGGGCCAATCACGCCGGCCTCGACGGTGTTGCCGTCCTCGAGCGTAGCCAACCATGAAACAATGCCGCTATTAATGAAGTAGACATCATTGATTGGTTCTTCCGCTTCGTAGATTACTTCACCTAACTTGAAGTCGACATCGCGAAGCTTAGGACTGAGTCGCTCGAATTCTTCCTGGGGAAGAGCGCTGAGTATTTTATTCACCGGTCTCGGCTGGTTTGTCATCGGGGGTGGCCGTTTTGGTTGCGCCAACATAAATGCACCTACCTTTTTTTGTCTGTACGCAAGCGTAAATAGCCCCGCGACTTACGACGGGGGGCGCGACTTGAGCTGATCGAAATGACCATCGCTGCGCGTCTTCATCAGCCTGTAACAAGGACAGGCGAGGCGCTCCAGCTTCGCTCGGTTGATGATCACAAGTTTGCCGCGAGCGTATTTAATGGCGCCCGTGCGCTGCAGGCCCGTGGCGGCCTGGCTCACCGCCTGATGACGCACCCCGAGCATCCACGAAAGGAATTCCTGAGTCAGCGGCAGTGTGTTGTTAGGAATGCGATCGCGCATCATCAATAGCCAGCGAGAGAGCCGCGCTTCGACGTCGTGAAGGCGATTACAACTCGTTATTTGCGATAGTTGCAGGAACGTCTCATGAGCAAACAGCAACACGGCGTCGTGGAACATGGCCCCGCGCTTAAATTCGGTCAATGCAGCCGCGGCGTTGATCCGCAGGGCAGTTCCTTCTCCCTGAACGATTACATCGTTCGATGATCGCGGCACGCCAAGAAAAAGCGGCAGGCCGACGAATCCTTCCCGTCCGACCAGACCGACTTCGATTGGTCGTTCGTTGAAGGGAAGTCCAACGATCGAGAGGACACCGGCCTCGGGGAAATAGATGTGTTCGATTTTCGATTTTGACTTATAAATTGTTTCGCCAAATGTGAGAGTAAAGGGTTCCAGTTGGGCGCTTAGACGCTCGTATTCCGCAAGGGGCAGACGAGAGAGTAGCCCGTTATGTGAATTGTCCCCGGATAATGCTTGTTTGGTAATTCGGGTTTCCTTGCTTCGATCAAGCTTGCTAACGCAGCTGACGGCACAAGGAGGTGCTCTTAAGGAAAAGAGAGCGACCCGATGTCGAAAGATGAGTTCTAAAGATCAATTTCTATCGGCACTTAAACGATACGCTTGTTGAGAGTGATTGTAAAATTCGAGGTTAAGAAAATATAAGAGTTCAAAATGATCTGCTGAAGACGCATGCGGGATTGATTATGTCCCAAACCGTACAGACCCTTACCCCCACCCCCAGCGTAAATTTCCCCAATCTGACCCCGACATAGACGGAAGAGGGCACAAGGTTCAGGTATTCAGGGGTATTGAAACTTGTTCCTGCATTATTTCCGAAGCCCCGACTAACTGCCCCCCATGTAAGGAAGTTTTATGTTCCCAAATAGAAGCGATGTTGTGCCTCTCAATGACGGCGCTTCAGCCCGGTCGGTCAACTCATTCCGCAAGCCAACGATCCTGGTCGCCGAAGACAGCGTGGACTCTCGCGAGATGCTGTGCACGCTGTTGACGATGAAAGGCTACGAGGTTTGCGAGGCCGGCGACGGAGCAGTTGCCGTGGAAGTGGCGCTGCGGACCGTGCCCGATCTCATCTTCGTCGATTTGCAGATCCCTAAGCTCGATGGTCTGGGGGTCGCGCGGAAGCTGCGTTTGTATCCGAAGCTCCAGAAAACTCCGATCGTAATTCTGTCCGGATACGATCCTGCAAAATACCGCCAGGCGGCAATAGACGCGGGTTGTAACGACTACCTGGTAAAGCCGATTGATTTTGATCGATTGGAAAAACTGCTGAATACGATCGTGCCGCCTCGGCACCGTGCGGCGCGAGCGTGAGCGGCACTCTGATCAGGAGGCGGCTCAACTCGGTTCAAGAAAACGCACTATAAAATGGAGTTGACGGTCCGGTGCGAAATCTTTGCCCTTGCGCTTATCCCTTTGCTCCTAGCTCACGCGCTCCCGCCGCTCGGGTCGAACGAGTTACTAGTCTCGGATGGGCGCTAACTACTCTGCCTTAGACGCGCCTTCATGTCAGTGTATGCAGTTTCGATTAGCTTCCGGAGGGCCGTGGCATCGACGTCACGCTCAGGTCTGAGTTTTACATGGCGCATGAACTTGCCGGTGCCTTCCAACAAGCTCGCGGGATCGGCAATCTCGGCGCCACGAAAGAACCCGACATTGACGTGAGCTTTGAACGCGTTGACATAAGCGAATGCCGCATCGCCTACACACGCGGTCGGAGCGCCATCATGCAATAACTCTCGAACGTCGTCTCCGCAGTCGCGCATGATTTCAAACCAGTGCTGCGCGATCGCTCCCAATTCATCCGCATGCTCACGCATCCAGATCTCGATAGCTGGATCTCGCTTGACCGAAGTGGGGAACCGCAGAAGTTGGCTCATGGCAATTTCATTTTCGACCTTCGATTCAAACAATCAAGTGAGAAACGTCGCGACTCGTCGGGATCGATCACAAGGTTGGGCGGCACTTGATGACCGATGTTACCTCTTTCGCTTCTCGCGTTTCCGTCGCGCCTTCACCCACGAGGCATAGTCCTTCGGGATATCCATAGTCTTCAGTTCCGCCCAGGCGGCAATCGCGTCCGAACGCGTGCCGCTCTTCGCCGCGAGGAACTCGGCAATGAAGTTGACGTATCGAGGTTGCGGCACCTTATCGAATCGTTCCATTCTGTTTAGCGCGACATACTGCCGCACGAGGTCGCCATAGGTGGGACGTTTGCCGTTCGTGATTTGCTCTTCTCGCCAGCGATTCAGGCGATACCAAACGCCGGACTTCTCGCGAACCTCGGGGGCCAACTTTCTGGCCTCACGGATTAGGAAGCTTTTTGTCTCTCGATTGCTGGTGTAGTGCTCGATTCGTAGATTCAGGCTCAGGCCGCGTTCGAGGTCCTTCATTCCTGTTTTCCGCAACGCGCGCTTTGTCGGTAGGCTCACGGTACCCGTGCGCAGAAAGGTCACAATGGCACGCTCGATTTCATCCTTTCGCAGCCTCTTCGCGTCAGGAATACCGATCTCGATCGCGAAATCTTTCAAGTCATCGAGATACCAATAGCCGTTCTCGAACTCGCGAAGCGTCATTGATGGAGAGAGTGTGACCGCCATGAGAAAACCGCCGAACGAGTTGCCTGGTCGCGGTTCAGTGGTGCGCGCCGGGTCTGTCTAAGAGCGCCTGTTTCAACGCGTCGAATTTGTGTTGCGGGTCAAACACAACCTTCATTCCGTCGTTGACCACCCGGCGGGTGCCGGCGTCGATTGGAATGCCGGCCCACGACGGCGCGGCAAAGTTGTATTCGATTTCCAAGCCCGTTCGATAGAAAGCGCGAACCATTTCCACTGCACCCCATGTTTCATTTTGCGAACGTGCGACTTCGCCGAATACTGACAACCATTGCTTGTTACTGAGATAACGGCTTGGGCTAGTTGTCAGGATCATCAGGTCAACGTCCGAATTTTCAGTAGCTTTCCCGCTCGCGTAAGAACCAATGAGTGCGGCGCCTTCGATATCAGATTGCTCCTTCACCCAACAGGTAAACTTTTCCAGGAAGGCATCAACATTCATCTCATGCAAACACGAGGCAAACGACGGTCTGAGTTGACGCGGCGGCGCGAATCAAATCGGCAATCGGCAATTGGAAATCGGCAATGACTTCACGCGCCCGCCGCTCGCGTTCAATGGTTTGTTGGGCCGCTCGGGGTTGCGACACTCAAGTCTCAATCCAGGTTAAGCGCCTCGGCAGCCTCGTCGCATTTCATCCATATGTAATCGTGGTCATTGGGTAGATGCACTCTCGTTAGCTCCGAAAGCTGGCGCTGAAAGCTGCGCGCTTGTCCCGAACTCCCCTCAAGAGACACGAGCAGAGACAAGACCGCGGCTGCCCCCACGGAGACGTGCACCTCCTTCTCGACAGAAGGCGCAATCAGCTTTACGAGGGAGATTCCAACGGCGTCCTTGAAGGTGTGTCCAAGCTTCTGGAGCGCACAGGCCACCATCTGCGGTGCGTACTCGTGCGCTTCGGGGATTACGTGAGCGCAGAGAAGGTCCCGAACGGCAGCGGTCAGACCCGCTGGGCAGGTACCGTTGCGAAGACAGGCCTGCCACACGGGTGCCGGAATCGCAGAGAGGCCACTGCGTCTCACGAACTCCCTTGCGACAAAATCAGTTGTTGAACCGAACCTTCTCGCCTGCTCCTCCCCCTGTCGGAGGATCGCACCACGGGTTCCCCGGAAACGAAACCAGTCGGATATGCTCATGTGACACTCCTCCACCAGTTGGTGTCGGCCCAACTACTAATTATTCATCATCGGCGGTAGTCAGCCATCAGCGTTAATATGCGTCTGCGATAATACCCTCATCCAGGTAACATGCATCAGGTTTATGGAACCCACCCAGCCGAGGAAGAAGTTGCTCGATCAGGTAAGCGACATTGCGCGCTTTCGTCATCTGAGTCTGCGCACTGATCAGGCTCATCGGAATCGGATTAGGCCGTAGACTCTTTTTCCATCACAAACAGCACCCGAAAGGCTCCTCGGCGGTGCATGTGCGTCGCTTTCCCACTTATTTGGCGGTGCATGGAACAGTGGCCGAAGCGACGCGAAACCCGGCCTTTCACGTGGTTCAAGCGGAGGTCGCAAATCCGACCACAGCGGCCTCACATTGCTTATTCTGCATAAATCAGGCATCATGGTTACGGTTAATCCTTCTCTCGCGCATCAACGGTGATGCGCCCCGCGCACAAAACGATTAGCGCAGGACGTTTGGATATTCGGGAGTAGGGCTTGTTTTAAAATTTCGAAGCCGCTCAAAAAAATCAGAGCATCCGAACCTGGTCCTTCGACCGCTACCGTTTCGCCGAAGCACAATTCAGTTCGTCCAGCTTCTTTTCGTCCCCACACAGGGGGAAGGTAAATACATGTCAAATAAACTCTATGTTGGAAACCTAGCTTTCCAAACTACTAGCGAAGAACTGCAAGCATTGTTTGCTCAGGCAGGTACGGTCGAATCGGCGAGCGTCGTTGAAGATCGTATGACGGGCCGTTCACGAGGGTTCGCCTTCGTCGAAATGTCCACTCCGGAAGAAGCCACCGCCGCGATTGATCAATTCAATGGCAAAGAAGTCGGTGGCCGCGCTTTGAAAGTCAACGAAGCCAAGCCGCGCGAAAATCGCAACGGCGGTGGCGGCGGACGTGGTGGCTTTGGTGGCAACCGCGGAGGCTTTGGCGGCAATCGCGGAGGCGGCGGCGGACGTGGTGGCAACAGCTACGGCGGCGGCGGTAACCGCGAACCTCGCTGGTAACTATCAGTGAGCAGTAAGCGGTGAGCAGTTCTTTGAATCTCCCGCGGTGAACCATGAAATATTGATTACCATGGCCGGCCCAAAGAACTGCGCTCCCGCGCAAGGATCAACCACGACGACCCAGGGTCGTCACTAGCAAAAGGAACTTAATGGATTTTTCTCAACTGGGACTCGCGCCCGCGCAACTGAGCGCCTGCGAGTCTCTCGGATACAACGAACCGACACCAATTCAGCGACAGGCAATTCCTGTCATCCTCAGCGGCCGAGACGTAATCGGCTGTGCCGAAACCGGCACCGGCAAGACGGCCGCATTTCTACTCCCCATCATTCAAAGGATCAGTGAACGGGCGAGACCGGGCATTCGCGTGCTCGTGTTAGCGCCGACGCGCGAACTCGCGCTGCAGATTAAAGCGAATTATGGCGAGCTTAATCGCGTCAAGAGCAATCGCAGTGTAATTGCCATCGGCGGCGCGAACATACGAACCCAAATCAGCGAGCTGCGAAAGGGCGTAAGCGTTTTGATTGCGACACCCGGACGGTTGCTCGATCTTACTGAGCGAAACGCGGTCAATCTTTCCACTATCGAAGTGCTGGTGCTGGATGAGGCAGATCGCATGCTGGACATGGGATTTCTGCCGGCGATTCGCCGAGTGCTGGCCATGGTGCCTACGCAGCGACAGACGCTGCTGTTCTCAGCGACGATGTCGTCGAGCATTGAACAATTGGCCCGCACTACGATGAAAGAGCCAAAGCTAATCGAAGTAAATACGCGCGGCCAGGCAGCGACGATGGTTGAGCAGACAGCTTACCTGGTCGAGCAGCATTCGAAAACGGCGCTCTTGATTGAGCTGCTGGAAAAAGAGCGCGAGCCGTTCGAGCGTGTGCTCGTGTTTACGCGGACGCGTCGTGGAGCTGAACGGCTTTCACATATCCTGAAGGCTCGCGATCACAGCGTCGATCGAATTCACGCGGATCGTTCGCAGCCTCAGCGCGAAGCGGCTTTGCGTCAATTCAGCGACGGTCGGACGCGCGTGCTGGTGGCGACTGACATCGCCGCGCGCGGACTGGACGTGGATTCAGTCTCGCACGTCATCAACTACGACGTGCCGGCGGCGCCGGAAGATTATGTGCATCGCGTCGGCCGCAGGGGCCGGGCAGGGAATCACGGCAAAGCAATTACGATAGTTGCGCCGGTCGACGAATTGTCGATGCGCGCTATCGAACGTTTGACTGGACAGGCTGTGAAGCGGGTTGTGCACGACGCTTTTGGTGGCGCACAGGCTATTCCGGCTTCGCCGGTGAGGGCTTTTGTCGTCGCGGCGCGTACGCGAAGCAGTTCAGTTAGAACATTTCGTCCACGCCGCGCGCGGTGAATCGCTGGTGTCAGGGGCCCGCGCGTAAGCAAGGGCCCTTAGCGATGGGAGCCCGCCCTAACGGTCGGGCTTCTGACACACGCCAGCGAAGTTTATAATGAGATAGGAGCAGCAATATGGAAGACAAACAAATTTTCAAAATCGGAGATCGAGTCGAGCAGATGTGTCTCACGTGCGGTGAAGAGCGCGGACACCTCATCGCCTCGATTACTAAGACCGGGAAGATTACGAGAGTTACTTGTCCGAAATGCGGATCACGCGTTCCCTATAAGAGCGGGACCACCCGCCGGGCGTCGAACAAAGTCGGCGCACCTTATGAGACCTCGCGCACCTATCGCCGCGGGCAGACGATCATGCATCCCAGTTTTGGGGAAGGTGAAGTGACTGCGATTATCGAGCCGGGCAAAATGGATGTGCTGTTCGCCGATCGCATGCGCCGCCTGATTCACTCGCATGTACAGGCGGCGTAGTCTTCAGCTCTGGCTGTACGCGTCGCTGAGTTTGCGAAAGTGGTAGCCCATCGCTGCAAGGCGCAGCGATTCGGCTACCCGGTTGCGATGTTTGAGAAGTGTTTTGGAGAAGAAGCGCCAAAATTCCTTACGCTCACGATCGATAACTCCCAGCCTGACAAATACTCGCGTCAAAGATGCCACGCTATTCACTATGTTGTAGTGAGTAGGTTCGGTGAATTGCTGCGCCGTTCGCTTCATTGAAGCGAGCGCACGCTCATAGTATTCGCGCGGGCTGTAGATGGTCCGCATGATCCTCTGATAACCCTGAATCAGCAGCGCGGGATCCATGCGGGTTTTGAAGTTAAAGGTGCAGACCGTGTTGTTGCCTGAGGCTTCGCCCAGCAGACGGCCTTCGCGTTCGAGCCGTTTCCAAAGTTGCGTGTCGGGCAGAGCGTTCAGCAGTCCAACCATGGCGAGGGGAATCGCGCTCTTGCGAATGAAATCAATCTGCCGCTCAAAGATGTCAATCGGATCGTTGTCAAAGCCGACGATGAAGCCGGCCATGACTTCCATCCCGTAGCTTTGAATCTTCTCTACTGATTCGAGGAGATCGCCGCGGTTCTGCGACTTCTGGGCTTCTTTCAAACTCTCTGCGACTGGAGTTTCGATGCCCAGAAAGACCCGCCGAAAACCAGCGTCGCGCATGTCTGCGAGCAACGGTTCGTCGTCGGCGAGATTCACGCTTGATTCGGTGAGCAGCGAAAACGGATAGCCATTTCGCTTTTGCCATTCGGCCAATTCAGGCAGCAATTGGCGGACGTTCTTTTTGTTGCCGATGAAATTGTCGTC
>DATLVM010000545.1:0-2928 GCA_035577445.1 Pyrinomonadaceae bacterium | reverse complement strand
ATCCGACATCACAGTTGTTCCCATAGCAACCGCTGTTGTGGCCGCCCCACTGAGCGTGCGTCAATCCACCCTTCGCGATCAGCACGCCCGCGCTGGTCATCAATCCCATCTTGATGAGGTCGCGCCGAGTAAAACCTTCCTTCACCAGCTCGAGCCGGTTGTTGAGGGCCTGTTGAACTTCTCTTTCTCTTCTTCTGTTTCTTTTTGAGATATACGCCATTTGGGGATTCCTCCTTCAGAGATCGAGACAAATCTTCAGGCAGGTCGGCTTGAAGAGCGTTGATTGCGTTGTTACCTTGGAGCCTTTAGGTGTTAGAACCCGGCAACCTATGGAGCCCTACTCTGTTCAAGAATAAATCTTTAAGAGTCCTCGCAACGAGCGTTGCGTGATTATGACGCGCACTCTATAGTGCACCCTCTAAGTTGTCAAGGGTTTTCCTCCAAACGGTGTTTGGCCGGGCGAACTGGAAAGCCGCTTGCAGCATTCAAAAGAGGCTCGTTTTCAATGTCAATGAGTCTCAAGACTGTCTCGCGATCCGTAACGCAGCTCTTGATTCTATCGTGACGTCGGCACGAGGGCCTGCTCGGGATACAAGATTGGCTGTTGCGGATCCCGATGCCAGTCGTATTCCGCTTGCTTCGCGGCGGCTTCGGCGACCGCGCGTCCCGCCAGTCGATCAACTAAATGAAATGCCATGTCCGTTCCGGCGGAAACTCCCGCGGAAGTCACATATTTTCCAGCGTCGACCCAACGCGAAACGTTGTCCCACAACACGCGAGGCCCGAACGACGTGACCCACGCGAACGCCGCATGATTTGTCGCGGCAGGTTTGCCGTCGAGCACGCCTGACGCAGCGAGCACAGCCGCGCCGGTGCAAACCGACGTAGTGATTTTGACTCGCTTGTCCATCGCCTTTACCCAATCAATCAAGGCCTTTACCTCTTTGGGTTTCGTCTGATCAAGCAGGGGACCCGTGTTTCCGCCGGGGATCATGAACAGATCGAAAGACTGCTTGAGAGCATCATCGCGAAACATGTCGGGCGCCGCGCTTGGGCCATTCTCGCTTTTTACGGGCGCGGGCGTGGCGTTCGACTTTCCTGCCGCCCTCACCTCGTTCGAAATAAGTAAGACCTCGAAAGGATACGGAGGTGGCGGCGGCTCTTCTCCCTGGTAAGGGGTGCCGATGAAGCGCGAGATCGCGAACGCCTCCGTGAAGCCCCAGACATCGATCGGCTCGAAGCCATCATAGACAAGAATCCCGATGCGAATCGTCGGCGGAAAATCAATTTTGTTTCCCATTAAGCTCCTTTGATCAGAAATTGAACTTGACCGCGAACTGAATCAGTCTCGGATTATTACTGGTCGCAACGATGCGCCCGAAATCACCAGGATTAATAATTCTTCCGGTGTTCGCATCGATGCTGCCTCCCGATGAAGTGATCACGTTTAGATTGCTAATCGGTAGATCAAAGTTGACGTGATTGAGCAGGTTGAAAAACTCCGCGCGGAACTCGAGGTTCTTCTGCTCATGAATTCGAAAGCGTTTGATAATCGAAAAGTCCACGTTGGTTTGTCGGGGGCCTCGCAGAACGTTGCGCCCAACGTTGCCAAAGTCGGTGCCGAGTCCATCTGCGCGGGCCGCACCGTTCGAGCTGGGGATCAGTTGACCCGCTTGAATAACCGGCCGTACGAAAGCAAACGGGTTGAAAAAATATCCCGCCGGCACATTGCTGGCGGCCGTGCCGGGCGTCGCGCCCGTGGCCCAGTTCGGTCGCGCGAGCGCATTATTACCCGCGTTCAATCCATAGAACCCGCCGGCCCCGCCGTCGACGATGTCGATCGGCAGGCCCGACATTGCGGTGATCACGCCAGCCACTTGCCAACCAGAAAACAGCAATCGGCCGGTCGTTGATCTGGCGGCGAAAGACGGCTTGGGCAAATCCCACAAGTAACTCAAAACAAATCGATGCGTGCGATCAAAGTCAGAGAGACCGCGATTCGCTCGATTGTCGAGTTGATTGCCCAGGATGATCGCCGTGTCTCGGACTGCATCTGCTGAACCGCCGTTAGTTCCCGATGAATTGTCGATAGACTTCGCGTACGTGTAAGCGGCCAGAAATTGCAGGCCCTTGGAAAGCCTCCTGACCAAACTCATTTGTAGCGAGTTGTATGTTGACTGCGCGGTGGTCTGAATTTGCAGAAAGCCGCCCACTTCGACTCCCTGATATGGCGCGCGCAACGACACATTTGTGGCATCGATTGTGTTCGTCGTAATGACTCGGCCGTTGACTGCGTTAATGATCGGATGCTGAGGACTGGCGAGTCGCGCCTGGTTAATGCCCACGCTGCGAATCAAATTAAGACCGCGCGTGCCAACGAAAGCGACTTCGAAGAGCGAGTCATGACTGAATTGATATTGAACGCTCGCATTGTATTGCTGAATGTAGGGCGTGCGCAGATTGCGGTCGAAGACCTGGCCGGCAAGCGAAATCCCTTTTACGAAGGTCGGAAATTGATCGGATGAAGGCAAGGTGGGGAACGGATTGGCAAAGGTAATCGGGGCGCCGGCGGCGCTGCGTCCAATTGCAAAAAGCGGCGGCGCGTTGACGCCGACGATCAGGTAAACCAACGAGGATCGGGAATAAAAGATTCCATAACCTCCGCGCACTACCATTTTTTTCGAGGCGAGCGGCGAGTATGCGAATCCGAAGCGCGGCGCGAAGTTATTTGGATCGTTGCTGTGCAGCATGCGCTTGCCGACGTTCGGGACATTCGGCAAATCGTATTGGTCGATGACGTTGCCCGGCTGAACAAAGCCGCCGATCGGTGGACCGATCGGATTTCCGGCGGCGTCAACTTCCATTCGCGGTTGATAAAGCGCCGGATCGAATGTCGAAAGCGCTCCGTTCGTCTCGTATGGTGGCAGA
>DATLVM010000544.1:0-3575 GCA_035577445.1 Pyrinomonadaceae bacterium | reverse complement strand
TTGCCAGTAGTTGCCCCTGCCCTGGAATGACAGGTCAAAATATTGATCATTGCCGGCGTCGAGCAGCACCGACCTCGAATAATTGAGAAAGTCGTTTAAGCTTATTTGCATGCCTGCGCAGGTCGCGGCGTTAACGCAGGTCGCCGTAACTACACACTGTGGAGAAAGATCCGAGAACGTTTTCTGTAAAGACAGAACCGGACTCGCTCCAGAGACAGTATTCTGCGTGATAACCGTGCTTTCGAGGGCGAATTTCCCCAACAATCCGATTCCTGCGCGGATTATAGCTGGAGGAGGTGTGTTCATAGGTTGTAGGACGGGGCCGTTGATTGTGTTCCCTTGCACGTTTGTATTCCGGCCGGCGATAAGGATTCCTCCGATAAACGGGCCGATTATCGTGTTGCCTTGGATGAGGGTATCCGAGGACATCCAGGAAACAGGTTGATTCGTTGCAGCCCCACAGGTTCCCAATGACGCCGTATCCACACCGGGAATAAAACACTCGGTATTATCCAAGCAGAGGCGGCTGGAGTTGGAGCATTTCTGCGCGACCTGTTTCGTTACCGGAATCGTGTTTGAACCTGCTTGCGAACCTACGCGCATTCCGAAGCTGGGTTGAGTGATGGTATTGACCTGCACTACGGTGCGTTGGGGCACGGCCAGGAGAATTCCATCCGTAGCTAAGGGGAACGCCGCAGGAAAGGTAATTTGGTTATGGTAAATTAGGTTGTCTTCAGTAAAGTCCTGGTTTGGAGTGGCGTTGCTTGTGCTCTGCACTTGGAAGAGTTCGCCTTCAACCACTGCGGTCAATAGCAGCGGCTCCGAGCCTCCCACTTGCTCGACCACAATGGCGCCTCCCGCTGGATATCCCGCACCGGTTGCCAGTGGCGCGTTGGAAGCTAACCGAGGTCCGGGCGCTCTGAGCGGTGTGCTTACAGTCATCATGGTGTCGGCAACGAGCGTGTTGTCCTTCACAGTATTACCGTCAGAATCCAGCTGCACGACAATGCCTCTGCCGCCGCTACTGGGAAATCTGATCATGTTGTTGATGATTTGAGTGTTATCAACCTGGGTCAAGCTTATTCCGGCTAAGCGAGCACTAATGTCGTTATGGACAAAGCTGTTTGGGAAGCTAAAGGCCTGGCTAATGAGTTCAGGAGCTGATGGTCCTTTTGCCGGTGATTCGGTTGCGGCAATCGCCTGGTGAGGTCCCTTGCTGTTAATCGCGTAGATGCCGAAATCGAAACCTTCAATAAAGCAGTTCTTGATCACCACGCCGCTCATATCCTTGGCCAGGATAGCTACTTGAGGCTGGGAAGCGGCGTTCGCAGTCGCCGGAACGGACGCGGTTAGATGGTGTAATTGGCAATCGAGTGTTCTCTTGGCGGTAAAGGTCAGCGGCTTGGCAATACTCATGTCGCCAGTAAGTACACAGTCCTCCTGGCCGGCAAGTATCCCGGTTACACAAGAAAGTTTCGAGCTCGCCTTTGGTTCAAGTGGAAGCTTTTTGCCTTTAGCCGAATCCAGACGTTTCGGCCCGTCATTTCTAATTCCGAAGTTCGGAATTGGAACTGAGAGAGCTGCCTGAACGGCCCTCCGGCGGAACTGGCCGGTTCCCTGGGCCAATATCGAAATCAACAGGAAAAACACGACAACCCCGATACGCAATCGCTGAACTCTTGTTTTCATTTCGGATCCTTTCGAATGTCGGTCTGGGGCGTGCAACTTTGCGAGTGACGCTATGAATAGCGATCGCGAATCGCACTGGTGGCACGAGGTTGAAATGCTTCAAAGCCCGAGCGGCCGAATCTCCGGCCTGATGCATTTCAATAAATCTCTATTTTGCTTAACGTACGTTGCTGAGTGCGAGGGTGAGCGCACTCTAAGTCCGAGACGATGCGCGTGTCAAGTTTTTCTGCGGAAATTATGAAGTCGATTTCTTCCAATAACGAGTAGTTCGCAAGACTGAGCTTCGGATTCAAACGGGGGACAATCAAATCTTCGGGGCTCGATAGCCTTTGCGCGTGCGCACCGTCGCATCGCTGCGCGAGAGTTTGATTTCGGTCTTGCGCCACTTGCCGTCACGCGCGTGGTTGGTCGGACGATAAGCGATGGTGTACTGGTGGCCGAGTTCTTCGACGATCTCTCCGAAAGAATCGCGCAAGCTTTGACCGCCAGGCTTGTCGATGTAGCGTCCGCCACTTTTCTCCGTAAGGTTTCTTAGAATGCCCGCCGCGACCAGGTCGCGGTTCGCCCCTTCCTGGTCGCCCATGTTTACCGCAAAGATCGTCGCGTTGGCGCGCATCGCGTGATCGAGTGCTTTATCAGAGTTGGCACTGCTGGAGTTCTCGCCGCCATCAGACAACACCACGATTGCGCGCCGTTTCTCTTCGCGCTTCGCCAGATCGTCAGCCGCGCGAACTACCGCATCGTTCAGTTTGGTCAGGGTTTTGGTTTTCAATCCAAAGGCTTTGGCCGGCAGGTCGCGCCCGGGCGAGTAGTCCTGAATCTGATCAACCGTGACGTCAAAGTTGTAGACCGCCGCGACGTCTTCATCGCGCAGCCCATCCAGAAATCTGATCGCGGCACTACGACCGAGCGTCAAGCGCGATTCCATGCTGCCCGATGTGTCCAGCAGAATCGCGGCTGCGAACGGAGTTTCTTCCGCGCCGAAGGAAGCGATCTTCTGCTCGAGGCCATCTTCGAAGACATGAAAATCGCCGGCCTTTAGCCCGCGCAGAAACTTCCCATCCTGACCGAGCACCGTCGCATTGAGAACCACCAGCTCAGTACTGACGCGGACCACGTCGTCCTGATCCTGCGCGTTGTTCTGAGTTGGGTTTTGCGATCGAGCGGTTGGGTGTGTGACGAAGAGCAGCAGCAAACCTGCGATCAGAACACCAACACCGGCTGTCCGAGTAAGCACGTTCATTTCTCTAGTGATTGGTTCCGCGAATATGTTGCACCAGGCCCAGCAGCTTATTGGCCTGATCGATAACTGCGGCCGAGACCACCTGTCGCGGCGTCTTCTCAACCAGTTCCTTCAATTGATCGGCCCAGTCCACAGCTTTCTTGATCAGATCAACCATAGCTGGAGGAATGTCCCTGATGTCAACATCGTCGTCTGAGTCTGAGCCGCCTGAATCGTTGCGAATGCGCTTGGTCAACTTCTCCATGCGTTCGAGCCTTTTCTGATCCTCGGAACTGAATTCCTTGCGCGTCTCGTAGCTTTTGTTGACCTGATTCGCGAGCTGGAAAACTTCGCGCGCGCGTTCGACGTGTTCGTCATAACGCTTCTTTTCTTCCTTGAGGGCCGCTTTCGCGCGCATCTCGGCTTCAGGCGAGCCATAGTGGTCGTCGTCTTTGTCCTTGTCTTTATTGTTGTCGCGGCCGTTTGAAGACGCATCCGGAAGAGAATGGGAATTGGGCAGCGGCGCTTGAGCGCGTGCGCCTTGGGCGCCGATGAAGATAAGCGTCACCGCCAGCAGGGTTGACCGCGCCAGCATGAGAAGAGTTTGGCGATCAGAAATAAGGAACATCGACAGCGTAATCGTAACCGAACTGAATTAAGCCCT